>DATKAO010000096.1 GCA_035498015.1 Myxococcota bacterium | reverse complement strand
CGCCACTTGCTCGATCCTCTCTACCGGCTCGATCTTCAGGTTCGAGATTCGGTCGGCCGGAATCTCGACCAGGTCCTTCTCGTTGGCCGCGGGGATCAGCACGTGCGTCACCCCCGCGCGCCGCGCCGCGAGGATCTTCTCTTTGATTCCGCCCACGGGCAAGACCTTGCCGCGCAGGGTGATCTCGCCGGTCATCGCCAGGTCGGGCGGCACCGGCTTGTCGAGCAAGAGACTGAGCAGAGCGGTCACGATCGCGATGCCCGCGCTCGGGCCGTCCTTCGGGATCGCGCCCGCCGGGATGTGGATGTGGATGTCGCTCTCGCTGAACAGCTTGGGATCGAGTCCGAGCTGGCGCGCGGACGTGCGCACCAGTGACACGGCGGTCATCGCCGATTCGCGCATCACGTCGCGGATCGAGCCGGTGATCTTGACCTCGCCCTTGCCGCGCATGCGCGTGGCCTCGATGAACAAGATCTCGCCGCCCGCCTCGGTGACGGCCAGCCCGACCGACACGCCGGGAATCTGCACGCGGCCCGCGACCTCGGGCTCGAAGTGCGCCGGACCGAGCAGCGCGTGCAGGTCGGCCGCGTCGACGCTCGACGCCTGGTCGTCGCCCTCGACGGCGCGGCGCGCGAGCTTGCGCGCGATCTTGCCCAGCTCGCGCTCGAGATTGCGCAGGCCGGCCTCGCGCGTGTAGTTGCGGATGATCGCGCGCACCGCGTCGTCGGTGAACACCGGCGCACGGTCGCTGAGTCCGTGCTCGGCGAGCTGGCGCGGCAGGAGGTGCCGGCGCGCGATCTCGAGCTTGTCCTCTTCCGTGTAGCCCGGCAGCTCGATCACCTCCATGCGGTCGCGCAGCGCGGGCGGGACGTTCTCGAGCACGTTCGCCGTGGCGATGAACAGCACCTTCGACAGGTCGAACGGAACCTCGAGATAGTGGTCGCTGAAGCTCGAGTTCTGCTCCGGGTCGAGCACCTCGAGCATGGCCGACGACGGGTCACCGCGGAAATCGGCGCCGAGCTTGTCGATCTCGTCCAGGATGAACACCGGGTTGTTCGTGCCCGCGCGCCGCAGCGTCTGCAGGATGCGCCCGGGCAGCGAGCCCACGTAGGTGCGCCGGTGACCGCGGATCTCGGCCTCGTCGCGCACGCCGCCCAGGGAGAGGCGCGCGTATTTGCGCCCGAGCGCGCGGGCGATCGAGCGCCCGAGCGACGTCTTGCCCGTGCCCGGCGGACCCACGAAGCACAGGATCGGACCGCGCAGATCGCGCTTCAGCTTCAGCACCGCGATGAACTCGAGGATCCGGTCCTTCACCTTCTCGATGTCGTAGTGGTCCTCGTTCAGGATCTCGCGCGCGCGGGCCACGTCGATGTGGTCCTCGGTCGACTTCGACCACGGCAGCTCGGCGATCCACTCGAGATAGTTGCGAATCGTGCCGGCCTCCATCGCGCCGGGCGGCTGCGCCGCGAGTCTCTGGAGCTCGCGCTCGGCGACCTCCATCACGGCCTCGGGGACCTTGGCCTCTTCGATGCGCCGGCGCAGGTCGTCGACCTGCTCGCTGGGTGACTCGTACTCGCCGAGCTGGCGGCGGATGGCGCGCGCCTGCTCGCGCAGCACGTACTCGCGCTGGCTGCGGGACAGCTCCTCCTGCACCTGCGAGCGGATCTCCTGCTCGAGCGAGCGCACCTCTTGCTCGCGCGCCAGGTGCTCGGAGAGCCTCTCGAGCCGCTTCTGGACGTCGAGCATCTCGAGCAGGTGCTGGCGCTCGTCGACCGAGAGGCCGAGGTTCGACGCCACCACGTCGGCGAGTGCCGACGAGTCGGTGAGCTGCGCGACCATGGTGCGCACGGGCTCGGACACGTTCTGGGAGCCCTCGGCCACCACGGCGAACTGGCGACTCACGTTGCGGTGCAGCGCCTCGAGCTCGAGGCCGCTCACCACCGTCTCTTCGAGCGGGCGGATGCGGCCGCGCAGGTAGGGCGCGGTCTCGACCCAGCCCTCGATCGCCACGCGCCGCACACCCTGGACCCAGAGGCGCTGCGCGCCGTCTTCGCTCTTGGACATGCGCAGCACGCGCACGGCCGTGCCGACCCGGTACAGGTCGTCGGGGCCGGGCTCGGTCTTCTCCGGGTCGCGCGCGGCCACGGTCACGATCAGGCGGTCGCCGGCCAGCGCGTCGTCGACCAGGCGCTTCGCGCGCTCGGTGGTCGCGACCATGGGCGCGACGAGCGTGGGGAACAACACGGTGTTGCGCAGCGGCAGCACCGGCAGGACTTCGGGCAGGGGCTCGTCGGCCGGGACGCGCACGCGCTCCGGCGGCGTCTCCGTCTCTTCCGCGCGCAGCTCTTCGCTGGTCACTGCGACTTCACCGCGATCACGCGGGCTCCCTTCTCCTGCTTGGGCAGCTCGATCGTGAGCAGCCCGTTCTCGAGCCGCGCGCTCACCCCTTCGGGATCGTACTCCGCGCGCGTGCGCAGCACGCGCTCGAAGGAGCCCTGGGCGATCTCGATCAAGAGATGCCGGCGCCCCTCGCCCGGGCGTCCGAGCGCGCGCCGGCCGGTGATCTGGAGATACTCGCCATCGACGACCACGCGCACGTCGTCGCTGGACACGCCCGCGAGCTCGACGCGGACCACGATCGCGCGCTCGGTCTCGTAGACGTCGAGCGCCGGGCGCCAGGCGTCCGCGGCGGGCAGGCGGACCGCGCCCGCGAGCGCGCGCTCGAAGGCGTGGTCCATCTGCTCCTCGAGCTCCGCGAGCTCGCGCGCGATCCTGCCGCGTTGGACCTGCATCTCGCCCCGCTGACTCACTTCTCCTCGGTGAAGTCGGCGTCGACCACCTGGTCGCCGTTGCCCGCGCTCGCGCCGCCCGGCGGCGGGCTCTGCGCGGCGCCGGGCTGCCCGGCGGCCTCGGCCTTGTACAGCACCTCGGAGATCGCGTGCATGGCGCGCTCGAGCTCCTGCGCTTTCGACTTCAGCTCGGCGGCGGACGCCGCCTCGTTGGCCACCGCGGCCTTGGCCGCGGCGATCGCGCTCTCGGCGGCGTTCAGCGCGGCCACCGGGATCTTCTCCTTGTTCTCGGTCACCGCCTTCTCGGCCGCATAGACCCGGCCGTCGAGCTCGTTCCTGGCGTCGATGCGCTCGCGGCGCGTCTTGTCCTCGGCCGCGTGACTCTCGGCGTCGCGCACCATCTGCTCGATCGACGACTTCTCGAGCCCGCTCGAGCCCTGGATCTGGATCGACTGCTGCTTGCCGCTCGCCTTGTCCTTGGCGGAGACCGACAGGATGCCGTTCGCGTCGATGTCGAAGGTGACCTCGATCTGCGGCATGCCGCGCGGCGCGGGCGGGATCCCGTCGAGGATGAAGCGCCCGAGCGTGCGGTTGTCGGACGCCATCTCGCGCTCGCCCTGCAGCACGTGGATCTCCACCTGCGGCTGGTTGTCGGCCGCCGTCGAGAAGGTCTGGCTGCGCTTGGTCGGGATCGTGGTGTTGCGCTCGACCAGCTTGGTGGTCACTCCGCCGAGTGTCTCGATGCCGAGCGACAGCGGAGTCACGTCGAGCAGGAGCACGTCCTTGACCTCGCCCGTGAGCACGCCGGCCTGGATCGCCGCGCCGACCGCGACCACCTCGTCCGGGTTCACGCCGCGGTGCGGCTCCTTGCCGAAGAAGCTCTTCACCAGCTCCTGCACCTTGGGGATGCGGATCGAGCCACCGACCAGCACCACCTCGTCGATGTCGCCCGGCGACACACCGGCGTCCTTGCACGCCTTGCGCACCGGCTCGAGCGTGCGCTGGATCAGGTCGTCGATCAGCTGCTCGAACTTCGCGCGCGAGAGGCGCAGGTTCAGGTGCTTGGGACCGGACGCGTCCGCCGTGATGTACGGCAGGTTGATCTCGGTCTCGCTCACCGTGGAGAGCTCGATCTTGGCTTTCTCCGAGGCCTCCTTCAGGCGCTGCATCGCCATCGGGTCCTTGGTGAGATCGACGCCCTGGTCCTTCCGGAACTCCTCGACCAGATAGCGCATGACGCGATCGTCGAAGTCGTCGCCGCCCAGGTGCGTGTCACCGTTGGTCGAGAGCACCTCGACCGTGTTGTCGCCGACCTCGAGCACGCTGATGTCGAACGTGCCGCCGCCGAGGTCGTACACGGCGATCTTCTCGTCCTTCTTCTTGTCGAGCGAGTAGGCGAGCGAGGCCGCGGTCGGCTCGTTCACGAGCCGCAGCACCTCGAGCCCCGCGATCGTGCCGGCGTCCTTGGTCGCCTGGCGCTGGGCGTCGTTGAAGTAGGCGGGGACGGTGATCACCGCCTGAGTCACGGGCTGGCCGAGATAGGCCTCCGCCGCGACCTTCAGCTTCTGCAGGATCATCGCGGAGATCTCGGGCGGCGTGTAGCTCTTCCCGCCGGCCTCGACCGTGGCGAGGTCGTTCTTGCCGGGCACCACCTTGTACGGCACGAGCTTCTGCTCGCTCGTGATCTCGCTCATGCGGCGGCCCATGAAGCGCTTGATCGAGTAGATCGTGTTGCGCGGATTGGTGACCGCCTGACGCTTCGCCGGCGCGCCGACGAGGCGCTCGCCGCTCTCGAGATACGCGACGACGCTC
>DATKAO010000095.1 GCA_035498015.1 Myxococcota bacterium | reverse complement strand
GCCTGCGACCTTCTTGGACTGGATCGCCTCGAGCAGCGCCGCCTCGTCGACGATGCCGCCGCGCGCCGCGTTCACCAGCAGCACGCCCTTCTTCATCTTGGCGAAGGCCTCGCGGCCGATCATGCCGCGCGTGCCCTCGGTCAGCGGCACGTGGATCGAGATCACGTCGGCCTGGCGCAGGAGCTCGTCGAGTGACACGAGGTCGACGCCGAGTCTCTGGGCGCGCTCCTCGGACACGATCGGGTCGAACGCGATCACGCGCATGCGCAGCCCGCGCCCGCGGTCTGCGACGATCGAGCCGATGTTGCCGAGCCCCACCACGCCGAGCACCTGCTCGAACAGCTCCTTGCCGTTGAAGCGGTTCTTCTCCCACTTGCCGGCGCGCATGCTGGCCGTGGCCTGCGGGATCTGGCGCGCGAGCGAGGTCATGAGCGAGATCGCGTGCTCGGCGGTCGTGATGGTGTTGCCCTCGGGCGTGTTCATCACGATGATGCCGCGCGCCGTGGCCGCGCCCAGGTCGACGTTGTCGACGCCGATGCCGGCGCGCCCGATCACGCGCAGCTTCTTGCCGGCCTCGATCACGTCGGCAGTCACTTTGGTGCCGCTGCGGATGATGAGCCCCTCGTACTCGGGCAGGAGCTTCTTCAGCTCGTCGGGCGCGAGGCCGGGCTTGTGGTCGGCAGTGAGTCCCGGCGCGGCGGCCGCGAGAATGGCGAGGCCCTCGTCGGAGAGCTTGTCGGAGATCAGCACGCGTGCCATGACTACGCCTTCTTGAGCCCGGCTTTGCGCAAGAGCTCCGTCGCCACGCGCGTGCCCTCGCCCGTCTTCACGGGCTGACCCATGTCGGCGAGCGTCATCTCGACCGCCGCGACCGCGCTGATCATGTCGAAGCCGTCGACGTCACCCATGTGGCCGATGCGGAAGATCTTGCCTTCCAGGTGACCCTGACCGCCCATGAACGTGACGTTGTAGACGTCCTGCAGGTGTTTCACGAACTTCTTGCCGTCGACGCCCTTGGGCACGTAGACCGCCGTGCAGGCGAAGGACGGCGAGTCGGGCGCGACCAGCTCGAGCCCCAGCGCCTTCATCGCGGCGCGGGTCGCGGTGGCCAGCGCCTCGTGGCGCGCGAACACCTCGTGCAGGCCCTCGTCGAGAATCATGCGCAGGGCTTCCTGCAGGCCCACCACGAGCGAGACCGGCGCGGTCCAGGCCGTCTGATCGTCGACCTGGGCCTTCAGCTCCTTGCGCAGGTCGAAGTAGTATCTCGTGCACTTGGCGGCCTTCACCGCGGCGCGGCCGCGCTCGGAGAGCGCGATGAACGCCAGACCCGGCGGCAAGAGCCACGACTTCTGGCTGCCCGACACCACCACGTCGAGACCCCAGGCGTCCATCGGCAGGTCGTGCACGCCCACGCCGGAGATGCCGTCGACCACGATCAGCCGCTCGGGCTTCTCGTGAGTCACCTCGGCGAGCTCGCGGATCGGGTGGTAGACCGCGGTCGACGTCTCACTCGCCTGGACGAACAGCGCCTTGGCTTCGGGGCAGCGCTGGAACGCCTCGCGCACGGCGGCCGGCTCGACCGCGCGGCCCCACTCCACGTCGACGTTCTCGCACTGGATGCCGTTGGCGGCGCAGATCTCCGTCCAGCGCTCGCCGAACTTGCCGCCGCGCACCACGACCGCCTTGTCACCGGGCGAGAGTGTGTTGATCACCGCCGCCTCCATCGCGCCGGTTCCGGTCGCCGCGAGGATCAGCACGTCACTCTCGGTCTGGAAGACCTTCTTCAGGTTCGCGCGCACCTCTTTGAACACGGGGATGAACGCGGGCGCGCGGTGGTGGAGCAGCGTGCGCGCCATGGCGTGCAGCACGCGTTCCGGCACGGCGACGGGACCCGGAGTCAGTAGGCGGTACTTGGGCATTCGATTCTCCTCGGCGCACACGACGGACGAACGGGTTGGGGGCGGAGCATGGGTCGGGTGCCCATGCGAGCCACGGGACGGACAAACGGCGGGGAAGATTATCCGGGCCCTCCCCTTCGGTCAACGCGGTTCGAGGGGCGGTGAGGAAGGCTTTTGCCTTCCATTTCAGCGGGTTAGCGCCTGTGCTACGGTTCGCGGCCGGAATGGGGGAACTGGCCGTCGCGCGGATCCGAGCGCCCGATGCCACGGTGCGCGTGCCAGGCTCGAAGAGCCTGACCAACCGGGCGTTCGTGTGCTGCGCGCTCGCCGAGGGTCCGAGCCGGCTCGTGGGCTGGCTCGAGAGCGACGACACCGAGGCCATGACCGACGGCCTGGCGCGGCTGGGCGTGCGGGTCGAGAAGTCGGGCGCCGACGCGATCGTGCACGGCACGGGCGGTCACTTCGCGATCCCCCTGCACCCGATCGACTGCCGCGCCTCGGGCACGACCATGCGCTTCCTCAGCGCCTGCGCGGCGCTGGTCGAGGGCCGCGTGGTGCTCGACGGCGTGCCGCGCATGCGCGAGCGGCCGATCCAGGACCTGGCCGACGCGCTGTCGGCGCTGGGCGTGCAGGTGCGCACCGTGGCGGGCTGCCCGCCGGTCACCGTGCAGGGCGGGCGGCTCTCGGGCGGACGCGTGGCGATCGACGCCTCGAAGTCGAGTCAGTTCCTGTCCGCGCTGCTCCTGGTGGCGCCGCTCGCGGCGGGCGAGGTCGAGATCACCGCCGCGCAGATCACCTCGCGGCCGTACGTGGACCTGACGCTCGAGATCATGAGCTCGTTCGGGATCTCGGTCGAGACGCGCGGCGACACCTTCCGCGTGCCCGGCAACCAGCGCTACCGGCCGCGCACCTACCACGTGGAGCCCGACGCCTCGGCCGCCACCTACTTCTTCGCGGCCGCGGCAGTCACCGGCGGGCGCGTGCGTGTGGAGGGCCTCTCGGCGGCCTCGCTGCAGGCCGACGTGCGCTTCGTGGAGGTGCTCGAGCGCATGGGCTGCACCGTGGAGCGCGGGCCGCGCTGGATCGCGGTGCGCGGGCCGCGCTACCTGCACGGCATCGACGTGGACCTGAACGCCCTGCCCGACAGCGCGCTCACGCTGGCGGTGGTGGCGCTGTTCGCGCGCGGACGCACGGCGATCCGCAACGTGCCGAACCTGCGGCTGAAAGAAACCGACCGCATGGCGGCGCTGCAGACCGAGCTGCAGAAGCTGGGCGCGCGCGTCGAGACCACGGCCACGGACCTTGTGATCGAGCCGCCGGGCCAAGTGACTCCCGGCCGGATCGCCACCTACCAGGACCACCGCATGGCGATGAGCTTCGCCGTCGCCGGCCTGGCGGTGGACGGGATCGTGATCGAAGACCCGGAGTGCGTCGGCAAGACGTTCCCCGGCTTCTTCGACGAGCTGGCGCGCCTGTCGGCCTAGCCGCTAGTCGGTGACCGGCGTCGGCGCCTTCTGCTCGTCGGGGACGGTCGGCGCGCCGGGCGGTGCCTCGGGCATCGGCTCGTTGAACATCGGCGCCATCGGCGCGTCCTCGGGAGTCACCTCGCCGCCGGGCATGGGCGCGGCGGGTGTCGCGGCCGGGGTCCCGGGCGCGGCCGCGGCCGGGGCTTCGGTCGCGGGCTGCGCCGCAGCGGGCTCCGCCATGGGCGCCGGAGCGGCCGGGGCAGCCGCAGCAGGCGGCGCGCCAGGCAGCACGCCTTCCAGCGCCGCCACGTCCTTCACCTGGTAGGGCCCGATGTCGACCACCTCGAGCGAGCGGGCGCCGGCTACGAACACGTAGCGGCCGGAGATGCCCATCGAGTGGTCGCCGCGCACCTGGATCGAGTCACTCACGCGCTTGCCGTCGTTGCTGGCGATCTGCAGGCCGCGGTCGCCGAGCAGGTAGGCGTGGTCGCCGTCGGAGACCAGGTCGGTCAGGTGGCCGACCTTGTCGGCGGTGAGCGCGCCCAGTGACTCGGGGTGCGCCGGGTTGGCGAGCGAGATCTCGACCGCGCCCTCCTTGCCGAACACCATGAACGACTTGCCGGCGAGCCGGCCCGACTTCGCGCTGAAGTTCTCGGGGAACGCCACCGCGCCGCCGGTCAGGTGGCGCAGCAGGTGCTTGGGCGTGGTGACCTCGGCGCGCGTCGGGCGCGCCAGGTAGATGAAGGGCTTGCGCACCTCGAGCGCCACGAACTGGCCCTCGAGCAGGCGATGCGAGGTGAGTCGCTCGCTCGTGAGTCGCACGGCGAACACGCCCTTGCTGCCCGCGAGCAGCGCGGTGTCGCCCCAGACGTCGGCGGCCACCACGTTGCCGACCTCGGCGGTCTCCCAGCGGCCCTTCGAGATCGGCTTTTCGGCCGTGCGCTCGATCAGCTCGGCGCCGTCGGTCCCGAAGATCAGCACGTGGTGCTCGTCGATGATGCGGATGCCGCTCCAGTTCGAGAGGTCGTCCTCGCGGCGGAAGCGGTCGATCACCTGCGGGTCGAGCGGTGACGACACGTCGACCAGGTCGAAGCCGCCGCGGTTGAACAGGATCGCGACGCGGTCGCCGCGCATGTCCATCGCGCGCACGTCCTCGAAGTAGTCGAGCTTCTGGACCTTGGCCTCGGTGCTGGCCCACATGGCGATCGGCACGAAGAACTGGTTCCAGAACGGGTAGCGCGAGTTGCCGAACACCGTTTTGTCGCGGGCGTAGCTGCCCTTCATGATGTGCTCGGCGGGCGCTTCGAAGGTGCGGTCCCAGACCGGGTCCTTCGTGGAGCTCTTGTGGTACAGGCGCACGCGGCAGCGCGCGAGGACGGTCGAGCCGCCGAACGTGCCCGACGCGCTCGACTCCTCGTAGTCGAGCCGCAGCCAGCCGTCCATCTCGGGCGTCGGCTCGGCGCCGGTCGGGATGAAGGTGACGTCGACGCCGTGCTCGCGGTACTCGCGCGCCACCACGGCCACGAAGCCGCGGCGCACGCGCTGCGGCTGGGCGGTGTTGGGAGACACTTCGACGCGGATCCCCAGGTGGGTGATCGCGGTCTCGCGCTTGAACGCCACCAGATCGAGGCTGCGCTGGGCGTCGGTCGCGAAGTCACTCTCCGGATACTGGCGCATGAACTCGCGCATCGTGGCCACGCTCGGATGGGTCGCGAGCATCTCCACGTAGGCCAGGTCGCCCTTGGCGCGCGCGGCCAGGGCGCCGTCGGGGTAGGCCGTGAGGAAGGTGCGGTAGGCGGCGGGCGTGTTTTCGTTGCGCGCCTTCGCGAAGTACAGCGGCTCCATGGCCGTGCGGAGCTCCGGCAGGAGGGCGCTCTGCGGGTACTTCTCGATGAACTGCTCGTGGGACTGGATGGTCTGGTGGGCGAGCACGCGCAGCGAATCGATCCGCTCCTGCGCCTCGGCCGCGTGGGCCCCGTGCGGGTTGTCGCGCACGTAGCGGCTGTAGGCCGCCACGGTGTTCTGCTCTCGCGCGGTCTCCCAGCTCGAGCCCCAGGTCGCACAGGCCGCCGTCCACGCCGCGAGCGCGACGGTCCCGAGGACCCGACCGATGCCTGACGTCGTGGTGCGCACACCGACCTCCTGCCCCGGGGAGTTCGCCGGGGTTCTTCTGGGCTGTGTTCGGAGCGGTGTCCGGCGGACTTGAGGCGCGCGCTCACGCCGGGGCGCGACCTTTTCCGCTCAAGTCGCGACGGAGTTGCCCGATCCAGATATCGGGCGACGGGAACGCCCAGGAGGGGAACGTGGGGACGGCACTCTGGATCGCGGGCATCGGCGTCGTGTCACTGGTGTCGCTCGTGGCAAGCGGGGCGCGCCGCCGCCGGCGGAGCTCGATTCGCGGCATGCTGCGCGGCTCCGGGCCGTGCGCGGTGCGCCGGGCCTCCGCTTCGTGAAGTGCCCGAAATGCGACGGCCCCGGAGCATTGCTGCTCGCGGGGCCGTGCATTGTGAACCCACCGTCGCGCTACTCTCCCACCGAGTAAGCTCGGCAGTACCATCGCCGAAGCGGGGCTTAACTTCCGAGTTCGGGATGGGATCGGGTGTGGCCCCCGCTCTATGGACGGCGGGAAAAATCGAGTCCCCCGAGGGCCAACCTGATGTGACTCAGAGTGACCCCCGGGGGCTGAACGTTCTTATGTTCCGTGCTAGCCATCGCTAAGCTAAGCACAAGGCAAAACTGACGGTTAGGTCAAGCCTCACGACCGATTAGTACTGGTCAGCTCCGCGCCTTACAGCGCTTCCACACCCAGCCTATCAACCTCCTGGTCTTGGAGGGGTCTTCAGCAGACCGAAGTCTGAGGGAGATCTCGTCTCGAGGTGGGCTTCCCGCTTAGATGCCTTCAGCGGTTATCCCGTCCGCAGATGGCTACCCGGCTGTGCCGTTGGCACGACAACCGGTGCACCAGAGCTGCGTCCATCCCGGTCCTCTCGTACTAGG
>DATKAO010000094.1 GCA_035498015.1 Myxococcota bacterium | reverse complement strand
GCAGCGGTTCTCGACCATCACGTTCAGGCCTTCCTTGGAGTGGTAGGTCGCGAGCGCCGGACACACCGACTCACACGGCGCGGCGCCGCAGTGCTGGCACATGAGCGGCGTGTGCCGCACGTCGACCTCGCGGTCGTCGGCCACCTCGACGTAGCGCTCGATGCGGATCCAGTGCATCTCGCGCCCGATGCGGATGTTGTCCGGGCCGACCACCGGGATGTTGTTCTCGGTGATGCAGGCCGCCATGCAGGCGTTGCAGCCGGTGCAGGCGTCCTGGTCGATCGACATGCCCCAGCGGTACGGGCTGTCGGGGTGCGCGTCCTTCGCGGGGTCGTAGGCCTTCGTGACCAGGTGGTCGGCGCTGCCCTGCAGCGGCAGCGGGCGCAGCCGGCGCGGGTTGGACGAGGCGCCCAGCGTGTGGTGCTCGTGGCCTTCTTCGTGTGACTCGCCGTGGTGCTGCTCCGCCTCGGAGAGCGCGCCGACGGTCACTGCGCGGGCGAAGCCGCGGCCTTCCTGGTCGAAGGTGAGCTGCGTGCGGATCACCGGCGCGCGGCCCTTGGTGTTCGTGACCGTGGCGTGAGTCGACAGCCAGGCCAGCGCGCCGCTCTGCGGGTCGAGCTTGGCCGGGATGAGCGAATAGGCGTTCGCGCCGATCACGTCGCGCTGCCAGTAGGAGTGCGGGTCGAGCGGTGCGCTCGGGTCGCGCGGCAGCTGGCCGCGGCCCACCTGGATCGCGATCACGCCCGGGCGCACGGCCTCGTGCGGGTAGGCGATGACCTGGATCTCGCCGGCCTCGGTCTTCACCTTCAGCACGTCGCCGAGCTCGACGTCGAGCACGTTGGCGGTCTCGGGGTGGAGCTCTGCGTAGCTGCCCCACATGGTCTTCGTGACCGGGTCGGGCACCTCGTGCAGCGCCTGCACGCGCGAGAGACGGCCGTCGTACAGGTGGTGCGACGGGTACACGACGAGCACCGGGTCAGTGGCCGTGCCGACCAGCATGGCCGGCTCGAGGTCGAGCGAGCCCGCGGCCGCGGCGACCGAGACACCGGTGGCAGACACTTCCTTCCAGTCACCGCCGCGGCCGAGCGCGGTGTCGAAGGCCACGCGGCCGCCCCAGGCGGCGATCAACAGGTCGCGGAAGCTGCCGGCGGGCACGTTCCCGCCCAGCGCGCGCGCCGCGTCGAGCAGCACGTCGACGGTCGGCCGCGTGTCGAACAGCGGGCGCACCGTGGGCTGCTGCAGCGTGCGCACGCCGCGCACCGGCTCCGCGTCGCCCCACGACTCGAACGACGTGTTGTCGGGCAGCACCAGGTCCGCCAGCGCCGAAGTCTCGTCGGGCGCCGACGCGAAGCTCACGGTGAAGACGTTCCCGGACTTGAGCGCGTCGGCGAGGCCCACTTGCGGCGCGCTGTAGGCCGGGTTCACGCCGTGCACCATCAAGAGGCCGACCTCGCCGCCCCGCATCTTGCCCACCAGCTCCGACAGGTCCGCGAAGCGCGAGAGCTTGCCCAGGTTGTGGTCGGGGCCGAACACGACGGTCTTGCCGACCGCGCCAGAGACGACGTTCAGGATCTGCACCGCCGCGGCGAAGCGCGCGGCGTTCGTGCCCTGCACCTCGACGCCGGGCGGCAGCGCCAGCGGCGCCGACGCCGCCGCGATGCGCGCGGCGACGCTCTCCAGCGTGGCCTGCGGCACGCCGGTCTTCTCGGCCACGCCCGCGGCCGAGTATTTGCCGAGCAGGCCGCGCAGTGACTCGGGCGCGCCGCCCTTCTTCTTGGCGACCTCGCTGGCGAGCGCGATCGCGACCAGCGCCTCGGTACCCGGGTTCGGCGCGAGCCACTGGTCGGTGTTCCCGCCCGAGAGACCGAGCCGCGGGCCGACGAAGATCGCGTAGCCCTTGCCTTCCTTGCGCGCTTCCGTGAACGCGATCTGGTTCGAGAGCGGCGAGAGCCAGGTCTCGATGAAGTCGGTGCCGAACGCGATCAGCACGTCGGCCGCGCCGATCTTGAACTGCGGCACGGCGTCACTGCCGAACACGATCTGGTCGCCGCTGCGCAGCGCCTCGTAGGCGAACGGCTCGAAGCGCAGCCGGCGCGGCGAGCCGATCGCGGCCAGCGCCTGGTCGATCAGCGCGTCCTGCGTGCCGGTCTCGGCGCCGCCGACGAACACGCTCTTGTTGCCCGCCTTCTTCAGCGCGTCGACGAACAGCCCCATGGCCTCGTCCCACGAGACGGGCTGCAGTGACTTGTCCGCGCCGCGCTTCATCGGGCCCTTGAAGCGCGCGGCGTCGAAGGTGCGCATGTGGCCGAACTCGCCGCGCACGCACAGCCGGCCCTTCGAGAGCGGGTGGTCGGGGTTGCCGTCGACCTTGATCGGCCGGCCCTCGCGCGTCTTCACGCGGATGCCGCAGCCACCCGAGCACTCGCGGCAGGTCGAGTTGTAGTAGGTCGCGATGCCCGGAGTCACCTCGTCGGGCTGCTGCACGTACGGGAAGATGTTGTGCACGGGCTCGCTGCACGCCGTGGCGGCCGCGGCCCCGGCGGTCAGGCCCGCGATCTTCAGGAAGTCTCGGCGATCGATCTCCGGCATCTTCGTCTCGGTCCCCGCGCTAGTAGTGACAGGCGACGCAGTCGTCGGTCGCACCGCGCTGTAGGTGACACTCCATGCACCAGCCCATCTCGAGCTTTTGCGTGGGCAGGAAGAAGCTGCGCTTGGTCATGCGCGTCTGCGGCACGAGATACACGCGCTTCAGGTCCTGCACCTGCCCGTGGCATTCCTGGCACTGGATGCCGGCCTGCACGTGACGCATGTGCTTGAACTGCACGTAGTCGGGCAGCTTGTGGACGCGGACCCACGGGATCGACTCGTGCTTGTCGTAGTACTCGTGGATCTTGGCGATCTCGGCCTCGGAGCCCGGTGTGCGCCCCTGCTTCACGTACTGGTGACAGCCCATGCACACCGAGACGGCGGGCACGGCTGCGTTCCAGCCGCGCTCGGCCGGGCCGTGACAGTACAGGCACGGGATGCCCAGGTTCCCGTCGGTGATCGCGCCGGCGTGGATCTGGTGATTGAACGAGATCGGCTGCTCGGGCCCGGAGGCCTCCTCCGGCGTGTACTGGTAGATCGACGTCGCTCCGGCGGTGAACACGACGGCGCAGACGACGGCCACACTAAGCCCAACGGCGGTCCGCTTCCCCGATCCCATGAGACGCGCGGGATGGTTACTCGCGGCCCAATTGCGGGTCAAGGCGATGAGGCCGAAAAGCGCACGGTGCATCAAACTGCTGCGGCGCGCGCGCGCGGGGGGCCGGCGCCGGGGGGATCGCGCCCCGCTTGCGCAGGCCGCACCTTCCGATCGGTCTGCCGGCGCGCGCTCTAGCGCGCACGTCGGCGCCGCGGCGCGGCCGCCGTGACTCCCTCGTGGTCGAGGGCGTAGGTCATCAGGTTCTTCACGTCGTAGCAGATCTGCCGGATGTCGTAGCCCATGGTGAGCTCCAAGTGACTGTTGCCGCGCACCGGGCGCCACAAGAGGTAGTCACTCGAGGCCGCGCGGTAGACGTTGCGCGTGGTCTCGACCGAGGCGAGCGGGTCCTCGTCGCCGAAGAAGATCGCGAGCGGCACGTGGATGCGCGGGAACGCCGCCGCGATGTCGTGGCGCAGCGCCGGGCTGGTGAGCTCGCCGCGCCGCGCCCAGCGCGCGAGCTGCTCGAGCGTGGCGCGCGGCTCGTCGTTGGCGCCCTCGCGCAGGAGCGGCCGCAGCGCGCCCAGCGCCACGTTGCGCGGCTGGTAGAGCAGCGGCCGGCTGAACGGCATCTGGCCAGTGAGCGGCGCGTGGACGGCGCCGCGCAGGTTCTGCTCGAGCCAGCGGAAGGCGGCCCGGAACGGCAGGCGGCGGAAGCGCCAGGGCCGGAAGCCGTGCGCTGGCGGGCGCATGCCCGGCAAGCGGCGCAAGGTACGGCCGGCGAGCCGCGCCGCGTTCGCGCCCGCGAGCGCCAGGTCCACCACGGGAAACACGAGCGGGGGGCCGAACGAGAGCGCGCGCAGCCACAGCGGCAGGTGCCCGAAGTCGGACGGCGCGCCGATCGTGATCAGCCCGAGCAGGTCGTCGAACAGCGTCGCGTACGCGTAGCCGAGGATCCCGCCCAGCGAGTGACCGCAGTAGAAGATCTTGTCGCGGCCCGACGCGCGCTTCACCGCGGCGACCGCGGCCGGCAGGTCGAACAACAGGTGCGAGTCGAGGTCCCAGCGGTAGTCGGTGTCGGGGGGCTGCGCGACGCCCGCCTCGCGCGCCCGCCGGCGCGTGAGCTCGGGCGAGCTCTTGCCGTGACCGCGCAGCTCGAGCAGGAACAGGTCGGCGCCGAAGAACAGCATGTTCTTCACGAACTCACCCGCGCTCCACGCGCGGCGGTTCTGCGTGTAGCCGTGCACCAGGAGCAGCGGCACGTCGCGCAGCGGCTGTGCGAACGGTTGCGGGCGCGGGCGGTAGCGCGTGATCACGAGCGTCCAACCGTCGTCGGTCGTGACCTCGATCTCTTCCGAGTCGTGCAGCTCCGCGAGCGCGACTTCGTCGACGTTCGGCGTCGGCGCGCGCTGCGCGGCCACGTAGACCGCAGCTTCCGACACGTTCCCCCCCGGTGACTCGCGGATTCTAGCTCAGCGCGGGGCGAGGTGCTTCGCGAAGAAGTCGAGCGCGCGGCGCCAGCCGTCGTCGGCGGCGGGCTTGCGGTAGGTCTCGGGCCGCATCTCATTGGCGAATGCGTGGCCCGCACCCGGATACACCACGACCTCGAGCGGCAGGCGGCCGGTCGCGGCGCGCGCGCGCAGCTCGTCGACGTCGGCCAGCGGGATCAGCGCGTCCTCCGCGCCGAACAGCCCGAGCACCGGGCAGCGCACGCGTTCGAGCGCGTCGAGCGCGTGCTCGGGGTTCTCGCGGTCGAGCGACGGCGCGCGCAGCATGCCGTACCACGCGACCGCGGCGGCGAGGCCGCGGCAGTGACTCGCGGCGAGGAACGTGTACTTGCCGCCCATGCAGAAGCCGGTGAGGCCGACGGGCCGGCCGGCGACCTCGGGCCGCGCCCGCAGCCAGTCCAGCGCGGCCTGTACGTCGGCGAGCACGCGCCGGTCGGGCAGCGCGTGCATGAAGCGCATGACTCCCGGCATGTCGGCCGGGCTGCCGGGCCGCTCGCCGCGCGCGTACAAGTCGAGCGCGAGCGCCGCGTAGCCGGCCGCGGCCAGGCGCTTCGCGATCCCGCGGTACAGGTCGCCCAGGCCCCAGACGTCGTGCAGGATCACGACGCCGGAGACGGGCGCGGAGCGCTCGGGCAGCGCGAGCTCGCCGGCGAGCGTGTCGGGGCCGCCCGGAAACTCGACCCTCACGCCGGTGACTCGGCTTGCCTCCACACGTAGATTCTCATGGGAGGCACGTTCCAGAAGCCGCTGTGCGTCTCGGCGCGCGTGCCGAACACGGGCTCGCCGAAGTCGCGCACCTTGCTGCGGAACTGATACGCGACGAAGCGGCCGCCCGGCGCGAGCACGGCTTTGGCGGCGCGCAGCGTCGCGAGCCCGACGCCGCGCTCGAGCGTGGAGAAGGGAATGCCGGACATCACGAGGTCGGCGTGCGTCTCGCCGATCTTCGCCAGCGCGTCCTGGATCTCGGTCGCGCTGCCGTGGTGCACGTGCAGGCGCGGGTCGGGAAACTCGGCGCGCAGCACCTGGCAGAAGTCTCTCGAGATCTCGATCGCCACCAGCTTCGCGTCGGGGCGCATGTGCTCGAGCGCGTGGCGAGTCAGCACGCCCGTGCCGGGGCCGAGCTCGACGATCACGCGCGCGTCGCGCACGTCGCCGCACTCGAGCGTGCGGCGCGTGAGAAAGCGCGAGCTGGGAATCACCGAGCCAACCTCGCGCGGATTCTTGAGAAACCCTTTGAAGAACTCGATCGAGCTCTTCGCGGCCCCGGGGCGGCGCCTGGTGCGGGCTTTCATCGGGGCCTGCTCCTCGCTTGTGCGGTTGGGGGGAACGGCTTCGGTTTTATCGCGCGAGGTGCGCAGGGTCAACTATCCTCGGACAGCGGGGGCCGCGCGCCGGGGCCGTTTTCGGCGGCCGCCAGCACCAGCTGGGTCACGCGGCGCAGGATCTCACGCGCGGCGCGGTGCGCCGTATCGGCGTCGCGCGCCGCGACGGCGATGGCGAAACGCTGCAGCAAGGGCAGCAGGGCGCGGCGGTCCTGCACCAGCTGGAGCATGTCGTGCACGAGCTCCCGCTGGGCGAGGAAGCGCATCATCGAGTTCGCGAGCAAGAGCATCACCCGGTTGTGACTCAGCTTGGCGATCACGCCCTGCAGCTCGCGCAGGCCATCCACGAAGTCTTCGGCGCCGAGGCTCGGATCGGCCACGCGCTTGATCTCGGCGACGGCGTGCTCGATCTCCGAGTCAGTGCCGCGCGCCAGCGCCAGCTTCAGCACGCCGGGCAGGAGCACCTCGCGCAGCTCGAGCAGCTCGCGGATCCAGTCCGCGTTCTCGGGGCCGGCGGGGAACACCATGGTCCAGACCAGCTCGAAGCTGGCCTGCTCCTTGGCGCGCACGCGCGTGCCGGAGCCCTGCTGTATGTCGACCAGGCGCAGCTCCTCGAGCTTCTTCAGCGCCTCGCGCACCGAGCTGCGGTTCACGTGCATGCGCGACGCCAGCTCGCGCTCGGGCGGTAGCCGGTCGCCAGGGGCGAATGACCCGTCGAGAATCTTGGCCTGGATCTGCGCTGCGACTTCGCTCGGAAGAAGTCGACGGACCTTCGTCTCGTCGCTCACGCCGGGATCATAACGCACGCTTGCTGGATCCCCGGAGGACATTCATCATGCGCGCCATGGTGAAGGCCTATTCCATCAGTGCGACCGACATCACCGCCGAGAAAGAACGCGTCGGCGGCGACGTCTCGAAGATCGATTTCGCGAACATTTTGAAGCTCGACCGGCTCGAGCTGCGGGCCATGGGGCCGCGCGACGTGCACCTGCGCATCCTCGCGGTGTCGGGCGAGCACAACGTGGATCACGCGATCCTGGCAGACACTGACGGCATCGCAGCGCGCCGCGGCGGCAAGATCTATCCCGGCAACTCCGCGCTGGGCGAGGTGCTTTCGGTGGGCGCCGAGGTGAAGCGCTTCAAGGCGGGCGACATCGCGCTCACACACTGCAACGGCGACCCCGACGTCTACGGCTTCCCGCAGCGCATCTGGGCCTACGACCAGCCGGACTCGATCGGCTGGTACGGCGAAGAGGCCGTGGTCGGTGACTGGCAGCTCGTGCCGGCGCCGCTCGACTGCGGCCTGTCGCTGTGGGAGATGGCCGCGCTGCCGCTGCGCGCCCCCACCGCCTATCACCTGTGGCGCCGCGCGCTCGGCATCTTCCGCGTCAAGGTGTCCGACGAGCGCCTGCGGCGGCTGAACGTGTTGTCGTTCGGCGGCGGCGTGGGCGAGCTGTTTCTCATGCTCGCCAAGGCCGAGGGTCACCACGCCTTCTTCTGCTCCGGCTCGCCCGAGCGCCGCGCCGCGCTGGAGAAACAGGGCATCGTCGGCATCGACCAGAAGGCGTTCAACCGCTTCGCGACGCGCGACGACGTGCGCGCCTTCTCGGCCGAGTGCCGCAAGCTCACCGGCGGCGTGAACATGCACCTGGTGTGCGACATGCTGCGCGGCGCGTGCTTCGAGGCCGGGCTCACCGTGTCGGCGCGCTGCGGCGTGAACGTGTCGGCCGGCTGGCAGCTCTCGCAGCAGGTCTCGTACAACTCGACGCTCATGTCGGTGAAGCAAGTCACGATCGACCACACCCACTACGAGACGATCGAGGGCTGCGCCGCCGCGACCGAGCTGTACGGCGTGGTGTTCAAGCCCACGCTACACAAGGAAGTGTACGCGTTCGAGGACATGCCGCGCGCCATGCACGAAATGTATCTCGGCACGCAGACCGGCATCCCGATCATCCGCGTGGCCAAGCAGCTGCCCGAGCGGGTGCGAAAGATCTCCTGATGGCCAAGGGTCACTGGCTCCTGAAGTCGGAGCCGGAGGTCTACCCGTTCTCGCAGCTCGTGGCCGACGGGAAGACGACCTGGGACGGCGTGCGCAACCCGCAGGCGCGAAACTTCCTGGCCGCGATGGCGCCCGGCGACCTGGTGTTCTTCTACCACTCGCACGACGCCGAGGTCGTGGGCATCGCCAGCGTGACTCGCGCGGCGTTCCCCGACCCGACCGCCGACGACGCGCGCTGGCTCGCGGTGGAGCTGGCCGCGGTGAGGCCGCTCGAGTCACCCGTGTCGCTCGACGCGATCAAGTCCGACTCGGCGCTGGCCGAGCTGCGCCTGGTGAGTCAGTCACGCCTGTCCGTGATGCCTGTCGAGCCCGCGCAATGGGAGCGAATCATCGCGCTGTCGAAGTCGGGCCGGCGACCGGCAGCGAGCCGCAGGCGAGCGAAGTAGCTCAGATCGGGGACAGAGGCGCAGGCAGGGGCGCGGTCTCGAAGCCGGGGCGCAGGGTCACGCTCTGGTGGCCGAGGTCGTCGGCGCTGAAGAAGTTCTCGAAGGCGCGCAGGCTCGCGTCGAGCGGGAAGCGCAGCCGGGGCCAGGCGCCCGGAGCCTCGGCGAGCGCGGTCTCGCGGATCTGCTGCGTGACCGCGGACAGGCTGCTCACGGCGTTGCCCAGGGCGCGCATACGGCCCGGGTCGAGCTTCAGGGGCACGAGCGCGCCGCCGAGCTCGCTGGTCAGCGCGTCGATCTTGCGCGCGGCGGCGTCGACGTCGGCGCAATCCTGGTGAGTCACCTCCTCGAGGGGCTTGGCGAACCCCGCGTGGATCACGTCGCGCTGTTCGAGAATGTCGGGCCAGATCTGTGCCAGCGTGCGGCCCGCCACCGGCTTGGGCGCCTCGTGACCGCGCGAGCACGCGGCGACGAGCAGGGCGGCGAACGCGAGCGCGAGCGCGGGGCGGGCAGCGGATCGGCGGGTCATCGGCGGGGCTCCTCGGGGAACGGCAGCGTACCCTAGAGCAGCGACGGGTACGAGATGCGGCCGCCCTCGAGCCGCGCGGCCGCATGCAGCCGGTGCGACTCGCGCTCGCCCGGACGCACCAGGTGCGTGACGCGCCAGCCCCGCGCGACCAGCACATCCGCGATCAGCTGCCGGTGGCAGCTGCGCCAGTCGCGCTCGGCGCACAGGAACGCCGTGGGCTGCGCGCGCGCCAGCTCGGCGAGACGCCCCAGCCCGGCCTCGAGCTCCGGCGTGTCGAGCGCATCGGCGAAGGCGCGCAGCGCCGGGTCGGACCAGGCGCCGTTGCGCGAGGCGGCGCGCGGCGTCGTGGCCTCGCGCCTGCCGCCCAGCGCGTCGCCGAAGAACGCGTACCCGATGCCCGCGCCGGCGAGCGAGGCGCTGAGTCGCTCGCGCGAGTGCTGCGGGTAGCGGCGCGAGGCGGGGTAGCGGCGCACGTCGGCCACGTGAGTCACTCCGGATTCGGCGAGCAGCGCCAGCAGCTCTTCCGCACTGCGGTTCGAGTGACCCGCAGTGAAGATCTCGCTCATGCGAAGCGGTCCGGCGAGAACGGGGCGAGCGGCAGGCCGGGCGCGCCGCCCAGACACAGCTCGGCCACCAGGCGCGCGGTCGTCGGCGCCTGCGAGATGCCGCTCATGCCGTGACCGGTCGCGATCACCAGGTTCTCGAGCGCGCGCGGCCGGCCGAGGATCGGCAGGTCGTCGGGACACAGGGGCCGCAGCCCGCGCCAGGTCTCGAGCCGGGCGCCGCCTGCCAGCCCGGGCAGGAAGCGCTCGGCCGCGCGCAGGATCGCCCCGACTCGGCGCGCGTTCACCGCGAGGTCGAGCCCGGCCAGCTCGAGCGTGCCCGCGAAGCGCAGCCGCTCGCCCAGCGGAGTCACTGCCACCTTGGCCTCGAACAAGAGCACGGGCTCCGCGACGGGCTCGGGCCCGGCCTGCACGGTCACGCTGTAGCCCTTGGCCGCCTGCACGGGCAGCCGCAGGCCGAGCCCGGCGGCCAGCACCGGCGACCACGCGCCCGCGGCGAGCACGACCTGGTCGGCGCGGAAGTCACCCTTCGTGGCGACCACGCGCGTGATGCGCCGGCCCGCGCGCTCGAAGGCCAGCACCTCCTGGCCGGTCTCGATCTGCGCGCCCAGGGCGGTCGCGCGGCGCGCGAACGCCCGGACCAGGCGCTCGGGGTCGAGGTGCGCGTCTTCGGGGAAACGCACGCCGCCGCGCAGCGACCGCGAGGCCGCCGGCAGCGCCGCGCGCAGCTCCTCGGCCGAGAGCACGCGTCCCGTGCCGCCCAGGCGCTCGAGCGACTCGAGCTCGTGTCTCGCCTTGGCCAGCCCCGGGTCGGACTCGCAGGCGACCACGAGCCCGCGCTGCGCGAAGCCGAAGTCGTCGCCCAGCTCGGCGCCCAGCTTCTCGTACTCGTGCAGGCTCGAGACGATCAGCTCGCGGTTGAGCCGCATGGTCTCGGCCGCGCGTGCGGCGCTCGAGGCGCGCAGGAAGCCGATCAGCCAGCGCGCGAGCTCGAGCGAAGCGCGCGGCTTCACGTAGAAGGGGCTCTCGGGGTCGAACAGCCAGCGCAGCGCCTGGCCCACCACGCCCGGCGCGGGCAGCGGCGTGCCGTGACTCGGCGAGACCCAGCCGGCGTTGCCGTACGAGGCGCCCGAGCACAGCTCGCCGCGCTCGAGCAACACCACGCGCGCGCCGCGCTCGGCCAGCGCGCGCGCCGTGGCGACGCCGATCACCCCTCCGCCGATCACCGCGACGTCGCAGTCGCTCACCGGCTACACACTACGGTGTCGCGAGACCGAGCGCCGCGGCGATCGCGTGGTAGATGAAGTTCTGCTCCTGCGCACCGTGGAAGACCGCCGCGCCCGGGCCGCCGGCGTAGATGGGCACGTCCTCGCCGCCGTGCGTCTCGGCGGGCAGCGGCAGCACCGCCTCCTGCAGATACCCCGGGTCCTCGACCGTCTGCTGCGTGAGCTCGGGGCGGCCGGCCTTCACGCCCTCGGCGCTCGTGGGCCGGTGCGGGAACTTCTTCGAGCCCTCGGGCTGCACGTCGGACCTCCCCGTGTAGCCCGGGCCGTTGGCGTAGTTCAGCGTGGTGTACGGGCGCCCGGCCAGGTCCTTGGCCGGCTCGTCGCTCGGCGCGCCCTCGCCGTTCGATCCCACCACCAGGCCCAGGATCGGGTTGCCGCGCTTGGGGTAGCCCGAGATGCTCAGCGTGTGACTGTGGTCGGCAGTGACCACGATCAGCGTGTCGCTGCTCTTGGTCTTCTCGAGCGCGACCGACACGGCCTTGGCGAACTCGATCGTCTCGCCGAGCGCGCGCTGCGCGTTGCCCGCGTGGTGGCCGTGGTCGATGCGCCCGCCCTCGACCATGAGGAAGAAGCCCTTGGGGCTCTGCGTGAGCAGGTCGAGCGCCTTGGCGGTCATTTCGGAGAGCGAGGGCTCGGCCGCGGGAGTCACCCGTGCGCGGTCGCCCTCGAAGCTCATGTGCTCGGGCGTGAACAGACCCAGCAGGTAGCGCGCGTGCTTCGCGTCGACCGCGAGCAGCTCGTCGCGCGTGCCCGCGAACGCGCCGCCCGCGAAGCGCTTGCGCCACTCCGCGATCAGGTCGCGGCCGTCCGTGCGGCCGAGCTGCGCGCCCCGCGCCCGCGGCGTGAAGTGGGCGCGGCCGCCGCCCAGGGCGACCTCGATGCCGTCGCCGTGCGCGAACTCGACCAGCTGGCGCGCGATGTCGGGGAAGCCCGCCGCGCGTGCGCCCGGAGACTCGAGCGAGTCGTCCTCCCAGTTCCGCTCGGGCGTGTGCGCGTAGCAGCCGCCCGGGGTCGCGTGCGTGATCGTGGTGGTGGTGACCACGCCGGTCCACAAGCCGCGGTCCTCGGCCCGCTCGAGCAGAGTGGGCAGCGAGCCGGCCTGCGCGCCTGCGAAGTCACCGCGCTTCACGCTCTCATCGACGCCCAGCACGCCGCCCCGCGTCTTCGCGCCGGTCATCATGGCGGTCATGGTGCCCGCAGACTCGCCGACCTGGAAGTCGACCTCGTAGGTCTTCGAGAACGCCGTGTAGGGCAGTGTCTCGAACGAGAGCCGGTTCTCCTCGCCGCTCTGGCCCCGGCGCTGCCCCTCCAGGATGCGCGCGGCGGTGACGGTGGCGATGCCCATGCCGTCGCCGACGAACAGGATCGCGTTCCGGGCGTGCGCGGGCTGGAGCCCCGCCGCGGCCTTCTTCAGCGCCTCGCGGCCCTGCTGGAACCATGGGTTCTGCGCCGGGTCGGCGGCGCGCGCGCCGAGCGCCGCGCAGGCCAGGATCGAAGCTACACAGATCGGTGTCAGTCGCACGGTCACTCCTTCTCGGACAGGACGCTCGCGTACAGCGCGCGGTCGACGTTGCCGCCGCTGAGGATCACGCCCACGCGCTGGCCCGCCAGCGCGCCGCGCTCGGCCAGACAGGCCGCCAGCGCCGCGGCGCCTGCGCCTTCGGCCACGTTGTGGGTGTCGCTGAACAGCGCGCGCATGGCGGAGCGGATCTCCGCTTCGGACACGCGCACCACGCGCTCCACGCCTGCGCGGATGCGCTCGAGCGCCTCGGCGTCGGGCACGCGCACGGCGAGCCCGTCGGCCAGCGTGTCCGCGGAGTCGGTCGGCACGGGCCGGCCCGCCTCGAACGACAGCGCATACGTGGGCGCGCGCTCCGCGACCACGCCGACGATGCGTGTGCGCAAGCCGAGCGCCTCGCGCGCGCGCAGCGCCCCGCACACGCCCGAGCCCAGCCCGATCGGCACGTAGAGCAGGTCGAGCTGCGGCTGCGCGCGCAGGAGCTCCCACGCGCAGGTCGACACGCCGCGCACGAGCCAGGGGTGGAATGACGGGAAGAAGTGCAGGTCGTGTGACTTGGCCAGTGACTGCGCGTGCTCGAAGGCCTCCTGGAAGTCGCGCCCGTGCTCGATCAGCTTCGCGCCCAGCGCGCGGATCGCCGCGTTCTTGTCGACGCTGTTGCCGTGCGGCACCACGATCGTGGCCTCGAGGCCGGCCCGGCGCGCCGCGAACGGCACGCTCTGCCCGTGGTTGCCGCGCGTGGCCGAGACCACGCCGCGCACGGCGGGCCGACTCGCGCAGAGCTCGCGCACGTAGGTCAGTCCGCCGCGCGCCTTGAACGAGCCCAGCGGGCCGTGGTTCTCGTGCTTGACCCAGACCTCGCAGCCCGCGCGCCCGGCGAGCAGCGGCCAGGCGATCTGCGGCGTGGGCGAGAGCGTGCGGTAGACGAAGGCGGCGTCGGCCTCGAGCTCGGCCAGCAGCGCCGAGCGAGTCACTTGCGCTCCAGCGCCGTGACCTTCCCGATGCGGCGCGCGTGGCGCCCGCCCTCGAACTCGGTCGAGAGCCAGGTGCGCACCCACTCGAGCAGCGTCTCGGCCGGAAACTCCCCGGCGCCGAGACACAGCACGTTCGAATCGTGGTGCTGCCGCGTCATGGCCGCGCTGCGCGCGTTGTAGACCAGCGCCCCGCGGATCCCGGGCACGCGGTTGGCCACCATGGCCATGCCGATGCCGTTGGTGCAGGCCAGGATCGCGCGCTCGTGCTTGCCCTCGGCCACGCTCATGACGGCGGGGATCGCGAAGTCGGGGTAGTCGCACGACTCCGTGCCCGACGTGCCGAAGTCAGTCACTTCGTGGCCGGCGCGGCGCAGCTCGGCGAGCAGCTTCTCCTTGAACGCGAACCCCGCGTGGTCCGCGGCCAGCGCGATCTTCATGCGCGGGAGGATGGCACGTGCGCTAGACGGCCGGCCAGTGCGGGTGCGCCGGGCGCTCGCGCTCGAGCGCTTGCGCGGCCTGCAGCACGAGCTCGTCGCGGTGGCGCTCGGCCACGATCTGCAGGCCGATCGGCAGCCCCGCGCGCGAGATGCCCACGCGCAGCGAGCACGCCGGGTGAAGTGACAGATTGAACGGGATCGTGAACGACGCCACGCCCCAGGCGAGCTGCTTCCGGCCCTCGGTCTCGCGCGGGAACGGCCCCTTCGCCGGCGGCGGGTCGTAGGGCACGGTGGGAGTCACGAGCAGGTCGAACTCCGAGAACACCGACCCGGCCCACCTCGACAGCGCGAGCCGCGCCTGCGCGGCCTGGCTGAACCACTCGGGCTTCATGTCCCACGCGCCCTTCATGGCAGCCGCGTTGGCGCGCACGAACTCGCTCTCGTGCTCGGGCAGGAGGTGCAGGTGCGCCGCGGCCATCTCGAACGAGCCCCACACGCCCCAGGCCTCGCCCAGCTTCGGCGGGCCGCCCGGAATCTCCACCACCTCGTGACCGAGCTTCTCGAACACGCGCACGGCGTCGTACACCGCCTGCGCGACGTCGCTCTGCACGACCGCGTAGCCGAGGTCCGGCGAGTAGGCGATGCGCAGCTTCTTCGGCACGCCTTCCGCGAGCTTCGCGCGGTAGGAGAAGCCCGGGTGCGGGAGTGACTTGGGATCGCGCCGGTCGTAGCCGCAGGTGAGGTCGAGATACAGCGCGTTGTCGGCCACGGTCTTGGTGAGCGGCCCGTGCACCGCCGTGTCGCCGAAGTACCAGAGCCGCGAGGGATCGTGCGGGATCCGGCCGTAGCTCGGCTTCAGCCCGAATGCGCCCACGAAGCTCGCGGGGATGCGCGTCGAGCCGCCGCCGTCGCTGGCCGTCACCAGCGGCAGCACGAGCCCGGCCAGCGCCGCCGCCGAGCCGCCGCTCGAGCCGCCGGGGGTCACTTCGGGGTTCCAGGGGCTGTGCGTCGTGCCGAACACCAGGTTCTTGGTGATCGCGGTGTAGCCGAACTCCGGCGCGTTGGTCTTGCCGACCGGGATCGCGCCCGCGCCGCGCAGCCGCTCGACCTGGACCGAGTCACGCTCGGCGAGGTTGTCCTTGTAGGGAACCGAGCCGTGCGAGGTGACGAGCCCGGCCGTGTCCTCCAGGTCCTTCACGCCCAGCGGAATGCCCTCGAGCGCCCGGCCCTCGCCGCGCGCGATGCGCGCCTCGGCGGCGCGCGCCTGCTCGAGCAGCTTCTCGCGCGGGTGCATGGCCACCACCGCGTTCAGCGTGGGGTTGGTGGCGTCGATGCGGCCGAGCACCGCGTTCATCAGCTCGACCGGCGAGAGCTTCTTCGCCTGGAGCTGGGCCGCGAGCTCGGTCAGGGTCAGCGCAACGGGATTGGACACGAATCGCCCTCCGTGCCCGGCATTCTACGCCGGCGCAGCAGGGCGAGAGCGGCCAGCCAGGGCAGGAGCGCGGCCGGCTCCGGGACGGTCGACAGCGGGCCGATCCGGATCGAGCCCGCGGGCATGTCCTGCAGGATGTCGACCTCGAAGTAGATCTGAGTCACTGCCGCGAAGTCCACCGGCTCGCTGAAGAGCTGACCGAAATCCGAGAACGGCAGCCGGTAGCTGCGGGCTGCGCCCAGCTGGACGAACAGCACCGATCCCGCGGTCCCGGTGCAGGACGGGCTGCAGGGGGAACGCAAGATGATTGCCAGATCCGCGGGCAAGGTCGGATCGGCCACGTCGAACACGAACGCGTCGGCCGTGCCCCCGGCCGTGAGGTCGAGCGGCGTCGGAAGGTCCCAGGTGATGATTCCGTCCGAGCGCGGAGAGCCGGACACGGCCGCGCTCTGGGCGACTTCGAACAGGCCGCCCCCGATCGAGGCGGTGACGGGCAGGTCGGCTCCCGACCCATAAGTCTGGAGACTCCGCGTCGAGGCGACCGCTCCCGCGGGGTTCGTGACCACGTCGGTGGCGAAATCGCCGAGCGGCGGATTGCTCACCGTCTGCGGGGTCACGAACGAATCGATCTGCAGCGCCCGTGCGCTCGGGGCGAGCAGCCAGAGCGCCAGCGCGAGAGTCATTCGCCTCACGACAACGCCGACCCCGCCAGCGTGATCCGGTGCATGAGCCGGCGTTCGCCGTGGTAGTCGTTCACGGCGTAGTGCCAGGTGCAGCGGTTGTCCCAGAACGCGACCGCGCCCGGCGTCCAGCGGAAGCGGCAGGTGAACTCGGGCTTGGTCACGTGCGCGTAGAGATACTGCAGCAGCGACTGGCTCTCGGCCGCGCTCCAGCCCTCGAAGCGCAGCGTGTGTCCGGGGTTCACGTAGAGCGCCTTTCGCCCCGAGTCGGGGTGGGTGATGACCGCCGGGTGCACGGCCTCGCTGGTCCGGCCGTCCGCCTTGAGCTGCGCGCCCAGGTCGCTCTTGGTGTAGAAGCCGTCGGGGCCGTACAGGTGGCGGTTCGAGTGCTTCGCGTAGAGACCCTCGAGCGTGCGTTTCAGCCCGTCGGAAAGTGACTCGTAGGCGGCGTACAGGTTCGCGAACAGCGTGTCACCGCCCGACTCGGGCAGCTCGCGCGCGACCAGGATCGAGCCGAGCGCCGGCTCCGCGTCGTAGCTGTGGTCCGTGTGCCAGCCGCCGCCGATGTTGGTTCGCTGCTCCTTCTCCTTGCGCACCTCTGCGATCTCACGCTGCGCGCTGCTCTCGGGGAAGAACTCGTTCACCACGATCGTGCCCAGCCGGCGGGCGAGCGCGATGTGAGCTTCGGGCGTGAGTCGCTGGCCCTCGAAGAACAGCACGCCGTGCTCGAGGAACGCCTTCCACAGCTCGTGTCGATCGCCCTCGGAGAAGTGCGCGAGGTCGATGCCTTCGACGACCGCACCGCAGCCCGCAGAGTACCGGCGCACCTGCATGCCCGTCAGCCTACCACGGATCGGGGTGCGCAAGCCGGCTTGCACCCGAGTCAGTGACTTGCCGAGTGAATCATGAGACACTGGCCCCGGTCGAAGGATCCGCCATGCAGGCCCCGTGCAGGTTCGCTGCCATTGCGCTCGTCCTCGGGCTCGCCGGGCTCGGGCGAGCCGACTCGCTCTCGGTCACGGGTCCAGACGGTGCGGCGGGCGCCAACGGCCTCGACAGCCCGCCGGCGCCGCAGGCCACGGACGGCCAGCCGGGCGGCGCGGGCGGCGACGCCACGGCGGCCGCGGGCGGCAACCCCGACGCCTCGAACGATGCCACGGCGATCGGGGGAAACGGCGGCGCGGGCGGCCTGGCGGGCTCGAGCGCGGCGCCGCCTTTCGCCAGTCCCGGCGCGGGGGGCGCGGGGGGCGCTGCGAACGCGACTGCCGACACGTCGATCCACTTCGGAGCCGCCTCCGCGACGAGCCTTGCCACGGGTGGAAACGGCGCAGCGAGCGCGGCGGCGGGCGGAGACGGCGGGAGCGCAAGCGCGCAGAGCACTGCCGTGAACGACGGCGGACCGGCGAGCGCCAGCGCGACGGCGACGGGCGGCGCCGGTGGCGCCGGGAGCGCCGGCTCGGAGATCGGCGGCCAGGGAGACAGCACGGCGACCGCGCACGGGCTGGGTGACACGACCGCGGTGGCGCATGCGGCGGGGGGCAACATCCCGTCGCAGGCGAACGGGGGCTACGTCACCTCGGCATCCGCTTCGGCGACGAGCGACTCCGGAAACGCCGCCGCGATGGCCGAAGCCTCGGGTAGTCCGGGTTACTACGGCGCCTTCGGCGATGCTCAAGCGTTCGCCAACGCGCCGCACGGCGACGCCACGGCGATTGCGCGCAGCATCGGGGGGTCCGGAGCCTATGGAGGCGGGGCTTCCTTCGCCTTCACCCAGGGCGCCTCGGGCTCTGCATCCGGGCGACTCACGCTGATCCAAGAGGCGATCGGCGGTGACTCGAGTCAGTTCTTCGACCCGTCCCAGGGGTTCTACCAGGTGGACAGCACGCTCAACGCGCAGAACTCGGGGGGCGGCCCGCTCACCGGCTATGCGACGGCCCGCGGATCCGACTCGGTCGTGCAAGCCTTCGCAACCGGCAGCTCGCCGTTCGGCGCGCAGACCGACATGCATTCACTGGCGATCGGCAGCGCGCAGAGTCACCCAGCTCCGTGCGCGCCCGGCCTCTCGTGCGGCGTGATCCTGGACCCGGGCTTCGCGGCTTTCGCGACCACCGACGTGGGCGGCCCCGCGACCACGGACTTGCTCGGCACCGCCGTCGCCACAGGCACCAACTCCGTGACTCAGTTCGCGTCCACCAGGCTCAGCCTCTACAACGTCGAAAGCCTGCGCAGCTACGTGCAGCTCGACGGCCCGGCCTACACCGGCGCGATCGTCTCCTCGCCCGCCGACGTCACGCTCTCGCTCGACACCGCGGTCGCGGCGAACGAGACCGCCACCCGCGTGGACCTGGGCGCGTTCCCGCGCGGCGCCGAGACTCGCTCGTACCTGCAGGTCCGGCCCTCCGACGTCGCCGACTGGACGGCAGGCAGCCCGAACACCGGCGCGGCGCTCGCCAACGGCGCGCGCGTGCTCGCGCTCTCGTCGCTCGGCTTCGCGAGCGATGCGCCCGGCGTGGTGACTTACAACGCCGCGACCGAGCTCGACTTCACGCTGTCGGGCTCGGGCCCGGAAAGTATCTCGCTGGCGTTCCTCGATCCCAAGTCGCTCGGCGGGATCGACGGGCTGCACCTGCGGCTCGAGCGCGACGGCACGACCGTGCTGCTCGACGAGTCGTTCACGAGCGCTGCCGAGATCGCGGCCGCCCTCGACGACCGGCTGGTGAAGCTCGCCGACGCGTTCGCTCCGGGAGTCGCGACGACGCTGACGCTCTTGCTCGACGTGACTCTGGCGCCGGGCTCGGTCGAGTCATCGAAGCTCGGGCTCGACCTGGCCTTCCTCGTGCCCGAGCCGAGCGTGGCGCTGCTCGTGCTCGGGGCGCTCGCGGGTCTCGCTATCCGCCGGCGAGCTTGACGGTGTAGCCGCGCTTCTCGAGCTCGGCCTGGATCGCGTCGCGGTGGTCGCCCTGGATCTCGATCACCCAGTCCTTCACCGCGCCGCCCGTGCCGCAGCGGCGCTTCAAGTCGCTGGCCAGATCGCGCAGCGCGTCGGACGCGAGGCCCAGCCCCGAGATCGTGGTCACGGTCTTCCCGCCGCGGCCCTGCGTCTCGCGCCGCACCCGCACGATGCCGTCGCCCTGCGGAGCGCGCGTGCGCGGCTCAGCCATGAGGCCGCGACCCCGCCATCCGTTTGCGCGTCCAGCGCTCGAGCACGAGCCGCATCGTCTCGCGCGACTGGATGCCGCCGAAGGGGAACTCGCCGAGCATGAGCGTGGGCACGCCGGTCACGTCCTCGGACGCCGCGACCTCGGTGCGGAAGTCGAGCTCGTCGCGCGCGCGCTCGAGCCGCCGCGCGTCCAGAG
>DATKAO010000093.1 GCA_035498015.1 Myxococcota bacterium | reverse complement strand
GTGTTGCCGACCAGCGTGCGCTGCAGCCAGCGCAGCGGCACGAGCACCACGTCGTCCTGGTCCTGGCCGAAGCTCGACTCACCCTTGGGAGCGAGCAGGCCGATGATCTGACAGGTGAGCTTGCCCAGCCGGATGCGCTGGCCCACGGGATCGGCCGCGCCGAACAGCTCGCGGCGCACCGTCTCGCCCAGGATGCACAGCGCCTTGCCGGCGCGCTCTTCGCCCTCCGTGAAGGCGCGGCCGCCCGCCAGGTCCCAGTTGCGCACGATCAGGAACGACGCGGTCCCGCCCGTCGCCGTGGTCGACCAGTTCTTGGCCGACGAGATCGCCTGCACCTGCTTCTGGGCGGTGGGCGCGACCGCAGCCACGCCGTAGATCTCGCGCTGGATCGCGTCGGCGTCCTCGATCTTGAAGGGCGGGGCGTCGGCGCGGGCGCCGCCCGGCCCGTAGCCCTGGCCCGGGCGCACCATGAGCATGTTGGTGCCCAGGCTGGCGATGTCGGCGGTGACCTTGGCCGTGGCGCCCGCGCCGATCGTGGTCATGGTGATCACCGCGGCCACGCCGATCACGATGCCCAGCACCGTGAGCGACGAGCGCAACACATTTCTGCGTATGGCGAGCAGCGCCAGCCGCACCATCGACCACAGCATCAGGCGGCCTCCTCGCCTTCCTTGACGATCCTGCCGTCGAGGAAGCGGATGGCGCGGTTGCTCCAGCGCGACAGGTGCTCGTCGTGGGTCACGATCACGATCGTGAGCCCCTGCGTGCGGTTGAGCTCGGTGAGCAGCTCCATGATCTCGCGCCCGCGGCTCTGGTCGAGGTTGCCCGTCGGCTCGTCGGCCAGCAGCACCTCGGGATGGGTCACGATCGCGCGCGCGATCGCCACGCGCTGCTGCTGGCCGCCGGACAGCTCGTTGGGCCGGTGACTCGCCCAGCCCGTGAGACCCACGCGCTCGAGCGCCGCGCCGGCGCGCCGGTGACGCTCCTGGGCGGAGAGCCCGCGGTAGACCAGCGGCAGCTCCACGTTCTCGAGCGCGGTGCTGCGGCCCAGCAGGTGGAAGCCCTGGAACACGAAGCCGAGATAGTTGCGGCGCAGCCGCGCGCGCTGGTCGCGCGAGAGCCGCCCGACCTCGACGCCGTCGAACCGGTACGAGCCCGAGGTCGGCGAATCGAGACAGCCCAGGATGTTCATGCAGGTCGACTTGCCCGAGCCGCTGGGCCCCATGACCGCCACGAAGTCACCGCGCTCGATCGACAGATCGATGCCGCGCAGCGCGGCCACCGCGGCCTGCCCGGTGCCGTAGATCTTGCTGACTTGCCGCAGCTCGATGACGGGGGGATGCTCGTTCACGGCGGAGTCACTTGTGCACCGCGACCGAGTCGGTGACCAGCTCGGTCTCGGGCTGGATCTCGCCGCTCTTCACCTGGGTCCAGGTGCCGTCGCTGGGTCCGGGCGAGATCGGCACCGCCTTGGGATGGCCGTTCTCGAGCACGTACACGCGCGCTTGCTTGGGGTTCAGCGGCTCGCTCGGGCGGCCGCCGAAGCGGCGCATGGGCAGGAGCGCGCTCAACAGCCCTCCCTGCGCCCCGGCCTCGCGCGCGGGCGGCTGGAAGCGCAGGGCGGCGTTGGGCACGAGCAGCGCGTCGGCCAGGTGGTTCACGGTGATCTCGGCGGTCGCGGTCATGCCCGGGCGCAGGAGCTTCTCGCCGTTGTCGACCTCGAGCACCGTCTCGTAAGTCACCACGCCCTCGATCGTCTGGGCGCCGTATCGCACCTGCTGGACCTTGGCGTTGAAGTGTCTGTCGGGCCACGCGTCGACGGTGAAGGTCGCCGCCTGGCCCTCGCTCACTTGGCCGACGTCGGCCTCGTCGACGCTCACGTGCAGCTCCATGCGCGTCAGGTCCTCGGCCAGCGTGAAGAGCACGGGCGCCTGCAGGGAGGCCGCCACCGTCTGGCCCGGCTCGACCGAGCGCACCAGGACCAGGCCGTTGATGGGCGAGACGATCGTCGCCTTCGACAGGTCGAAGAGCTGACTGGCGAGCGTCGCCTTGGCCTGCGTGACTGCCGCCTGGTTGCTCGACACGCTGGCGCGCGCGGACAGCAGCGCCGCCTTGGCGGTGTCGAGGTCGGCCTGCGACGGCACCTTGCCGCCCGAGAGCTCGCGCACGTGCTCCAGGCGCGCGATCTGACTCTCGGCCTGGGCGAGGTTCGCCTGGGACTGCTTGACCAGCGCCTCGGCGGAATCGATTGCCGCGCGCGACAGCTGCACCTGCGCTTCGAGCTTGGTGGTCTCGAGCCGCGCGAGCTCCTGTCCGACCTTCACCGTGTCGTTGAAGTCGGCCGACACGGACAGGACGATGCCCGAAATCACGCTGCTCACGTCGACCTGGTTGGTCGGCTGCAGCGTGCCGGTCGCGGTCACGGTCACCGTGAGCTCGCCGCGCCGCGCGGGCTGGGTCGTGAAGCGCACGCCGTCGTTGCCGCCGCGCAGCGCGAGCACGAGCAGCGCCAGGAGGACGAGCGCCGCCAGCCCGCCGTAGCCGAGCCAGCGATTCTTCATGCGCGCGGCGAGTGACTCGCGCAGGCCGAGCGTGCGCTCGATCTCCGAGCTCGCCGGGGTCTCCCGGAGCTCGTTCACGAAGTCGTTCCCGGTGTCCATCCGCCCCCCAGCGCTTTGAACAGGCGCACCAGGTTCGACGTGACCTGACCCTCGCTCGCGGCGAGCTGGTCCTGCAGCAGGAACAGCGAGCGCTGCGCGTCGAGCACGACCTGGAAGTCGATCAGCCCCGAGCCGTACTGGTCCTGCGCCAGCACGAGCGCCCGTTCGGCCGCGGCCGTGCCCTCGGCCAGCGCCTTGCGGCGGTCCTGCTCCTGCGCGTAGGCCACCAGCGCATTCTCCACCTCGTTCAGGGCGGAAAGCACGGTGGCCTGGTACGAGGCCAGGACCTCGTCGCGCACGGCCTCCTGCGCTTGGATCGTGGCGATCACCTGCCCGCCCTTGAAGAGGGTCTGCGACGCGCTCACCGCGAGCGTCGCCGTCTTGGCGCCGGCCTCGAGCAGGCCGGGCGGGGACAATGCTTCGAGCCCGATCGAGCCCAGGGCATTCAGGCTCGGGTAGGCGTCGGCGGTGACGACGCCTACCCGAGCGGTCTCCGCCGCGAGGTCGCGCTCGGCGCGGCGTACGTCGGGACGCTGCGCGAGCGTTTCCGCGGGGACACCGACGGCGACCTCGAGGGGAGTCACGGGAATGGGCTCGGGCGGCGCGAGCAGCGCGGTGAGGTCACCGGGCGGCGCGCCGACCAGGATGGCGATGCCGTTCATGTCGGCGGCGAGCGCGGTCTCGAGCGTGGGGATCACGGCTTCCGTGGTCGCGAGCGCCGAGCGCGCGCGCTCCACGTCGAGCTCGGTGGTGAGTCCCGCCTGCGCGCGCCAGTCGGTGAGGTCGAACGTCTCGGACTGCGAGGCGCGCGTGGCCTCGGCAATGCGCAGCCGCTCCTGCAGCGCGCGCGCGTCGACGTAGGTGAGCGCGAGCTCGGCGACCAGGGAGACCTGCACGTCGCGCAGGTTCTCCACGGCGGCGTCGCGGTCGGCGTTGGCGGCCTCGAGCCCGCGGCGCAGCCGGCCGAAGACGTCGATCTCCCAGCTGGCGTCGAGGGTGGCGAAGTAGTTGGTCACGGAGATGCTGTTGCTCGTCTGGCGTCCGGTGGCCTGGCTGTGCTGGCCGCCGGCGTTACCGGTGATGTGCGGGAAGAATGCGCCGATCGCGAAGTCGCGTAGCGCGCGTGTCTGGCGCAGCCGGGCCTCGGCCTGCGCGACGTCGTAGTTGTGGACGAGCGCCTGCTCGACGAGCTGGTCGAGCATCGGATCGCCGAGCGTCGTCCAGAAACGCGCGAGCGCCGCCTGGTCGGGCGGCAGCGCCGCGAGGCCGCCGGCCAGCGGCGTGCGCCACGCATCCGGTGCGGCGGACTCGGGGCGCACGTAGTCCGGCCCCACCGCGCAAGCGGTGAGGCCGGCCGTGAGCAGATACGCGAGGGAGTGACGTCTCAGAGATCAGTCCTCCGGAGACGTCTCTGGGGTTGGGGCGGGCGCGCCGCCGCTGGGCGGAGCTCCCTGACCACCGCGGTTGTAACCGTGGTGCCAGCGGTGCCAGCGGCCCTGCATGTGCTCGTGCATCGACTCACGGAGCTGTGCGCGCTGAGCGGGGGAGAGCTCGGCGCGCACTGCGAGAAGCGTGGTCAGCATGTCCTTGTGGGCCTGGGTCTGGAGCTGACCGATGCGGTCGGCCTGCGCCATGACCGCGTTCTGGTCCGGAGCGTCCTGGTCGAGCAAGCTGCGCATGTCCTGGAACGCCTGGCGCATCTGGCCGCGCATCGCGTCGCGCTGCGGCTTGGCGGCAGTGAGGATCGCCTGCACCTTCTGGTTCTGTGAGTCGGAGAGGCCGAGCTTGCCGAGCTGCTTCTCGAGCCGCCCTTCCATCCCCGGTCCGCCGGGACCGCCGGGTCCGCCCGTCGGGGCGTTGGGGTCTGCACGAACCGGTGACACGAACAGCGCGCACAAAAGCGCGGCGAGGGAGAGACTCTTGAACGGTCGCATGGAGAGGACCTCCTTGTCCTGACTGTTTCGACCCGCCGCGCCTGTCCGCGGTTTACCGATCGGCAGCGTCGTCGTCGAGGAGAAGCGCGAGACCCTGGTAGTCCGCCGGCAGATAGCCGGGGTCGCCCGCGAGCTCGCTGGCGTAGGCGTCGGGGTCGACCAGCGCGTCGCTCTCGGCGAGGCTGGCGCCGGCGTCGCCTGGCGTCGTCGGGGTCGCGCGCGGCAGGGCGAGATACAGCGCCGCCGCCGCCATGGCCGCCGCGAGCGCGGGCCAGGCGATGCGCGGCCCGCGCGCCGGCCGGGTCAGGCCCTGGCGCAGCGCGCGGCGCTGCTCGGCGGCCCGCGCCTCGGGCACGGGCTCGGGCTGGAACTGCTCGCGAAGTGTCTCGATCCAGCGGCGATCTTCGCTCATGACTCGTATTCCTCTTTCGCCGTGTCACCGTTTGGTGTAGGTCCGCGCAGGTCCGAGAGGTCCTCGCGCAGAGCGCCCAGCGCGCGGTGCAGGTGACTCTTGACCGTCCCGACCGCCTTGCCCAGCACTTCGGCCGCCTCGGCCACCGTGAGCTCCTCCAGGTGCACCAGCACGAACGCCTCCCGCTGGCCGGCGGACAGGCGCTCGAGTGCCGCCGCGATGCGCCGCCGCAGGCCCGGGTCGCGGCGCGGGCTCGGGTCGACCGCCGGGGGCGCGGCCTCGGGGTCGGCCCAGAACAGCCGGCGCACGCCCTGCCAGCGCCGCTGGCGCTGCACCTCGCGCACCAGGATCCGGTAGAACCAGGTGTCGAGGCTGGCCTCGCCGCGGAAGGCGCCGAGCCCGCGATAGGCCCGGAAGAAGGCGTTCTGCACCACGTCCTCGGCCGTGGCCTGGTCGCCGCCGAGCAGGCGGAACGCGAGCCGCAGCGCGCGCCCGCGCCGCGCCTCCGCGAAGCGCGCGAACTCCTCCGCATCCATGAGAGAGGGAACGTCCGCCTTCGCGCGCGCGACCGCAATTTCCACGTCCGTTTGGACTCCCCAGGCCCGGGGCCGGTTTACCCGGAGTTGCGTCTCGGTTGCGCACTCCCGCGCAGCACCGGCAGAATCCGCCCCGGATGCTGACCCGCAGAGATTTCGTGAAGGGCGCGCTCGCGCTCGCTGCGGCGTCGCCCCTGGCGAGTCTCTCCTGCTCCCGGGGCGGGACGGACGCAAACACGCTGGTCGTCGGCGGCCTGCCGGTGACCTGCAACCTCACGCTGCCGGTCGCGTGCGCCGCGAGAGCCGCGAGCTCCGGTCCGGGCGGTCGCCGCTTCGAGTACAGCAAATACGGCGGCTGGCCCGAGATCAAGGAGTCACTCATGGCCGGCCGGATCTCGGCCGCCTACATGCTCGCGCCCCTGGTCATGGATCTGGCCGACCGCAGCATCCCGGTGAAGATCGTCTCGCTCGGGCACCGTTCTGGCGCCGTGATCATGGTGCGCAGCGAGTCACCGGTGCAGCAGTTCAAGCAGCTCACGGGCAAGCGCATCGCCATTCCCAGCCGCTTCGCCGTGGACTTCCTGTTCCTGCGCAAGATGCTCGCGCGCGAGAACATGTCGGTCGGCGAGATCGAGATCGTCGAGATGCCGCCGCCCGACATGCCGGCCGCGCTCTACGCCAATGCGGTCGATGCCTATTGCACCGGTGAGCCGTTCGGCGCCGCCGCGCAGAGCGCGGGCTGGGCCCGGCCGCTGCGCATGACGCGCGACGAGTGGCCCAAGTACATCTGCTGCGTGCTCACCGTGCGCGAGGAGCTGATCCGCGACGAGGCGCCGCTCGTGCAGGACCTCGTGAACCAGGTGCTGGGCGCGGGCATGTGGCTCGATGCCGCGCCCGGGAACCGCGACAAGGCGGTGGCGATCGCGGCCGGCCAGGACTACTTCAACCAGGATCCGAAGATCCTGAAGTACGTGATGGAGAACCCGAGCGACCGCGTGACTTACGGCGACCTGCGCATGATCCGCAGCGAGTTCGAGGACCTGATGCGGCTCTCGCTGCAGGCCGGCACGATCCAGCACGAGATCCCGTACGACAAATACATGGACGAGAGCTTTGCCCGCAACGCGCAGCCGGCGGCGATTCCGCTCTAGCGCCTGCGCCTGGGCGCTCGCGCTCGCGGCCGTCACGGCCGCGGCGGACACAGCCGAGCTGCGCGCGGGGTCCTTCGATCCGCCGCGCCCCGCACCCGACTTCGCGCTGTCGGGCTCGAACGGCGCCGAGCTGCGGCTGAGTCGCTTCGCGGGCAAGGTCGTGCTGCTCGCCTTCGGCTTCACCTCGTGCCCGGAAGTGTGTCCGACCACGCTCGCGACCCTGGCCGAGGCGCGCAAGAAGCTGGGCGCGCGCGCGGCACAGGTGCAGGTCGTGTACGTGACCGTGGACCCCGCGCGCGACGACCCCGCGCGCATGAAGCAGTATCTCGCGGGCTTCGACGCGACCTTCCTGGGCGGAACGGGCAGCGAGGAGCGGCTGGCCGCGGTGCGCAAGGACTACGGAGTCAGCGCCGAGAGACGCGGCTCGGGCCAGAGCTACGGCTACTCGCACTCGTCGTTCACCTATCTGATCGACCGGAGCGGCAGCCTGCGCGCGCTCATGCCCTACGGTCACTCCGCCGAGGACTACGCGCACGACGTCGCGATCCTGCTCGGCCCGTGACCCGGCGCGCGCGCATCGCGGCGGCGCTCGCGGTCGGCGCGCTGGCCGGCCTGGGCGCCGTGGCACTGACTCCCGTGCGCGTCGGCTCGCGCGAGCAGGTGTTCGAGATCCCGAAGGGCACCTGGGCGCGGCGCATGGCCGGTGACCCGGTCGAGATCCTGCCCGACACGCTCTACCTCACGCTCGGGCTCCAGGACGTGTTGGTGCTGCGAAACCTGGACGACGTGCCGCAGACCTTCGGCCCGACTCTGTTGATGCCCGGCCAGAGCTTCCGACTCCCGTTCGCGCTCGCGTCGAGCTATCCCTTCGCCTGCACCGCGCATCTGTCGGGGCAGCTCACGGTCGTCGTCCAGCCGACGCCCGAAACGCCCTGGGCCCGGGTAGCATGGCGATTCAGGGGGTGGTCGAGAGCGCTATGGGCAGGTGGAAGCAAGCTCTTCCGGCGCTGACCGCCGCCGCCGCCCTGGTGGCCGCCTGGTGGGCGCTGGTCGCGGCCACGCACAGCGCGATCTTCCCGACGCCCGGGCAGGTCGCCGCGGGCACGGTCGAGCTGGCCGCGAACGGCACGCTGTGGCGGCACATCGCGGCGTCGCTCCTGCGAGTCACCGTGGGCTTCTCGCTGGCGCTCGCGTTCGCGGTGCCGCTCGGGCTGTGGATGGGCCGTGTGCGCGCGGCCTACACGACGCTCAACCCGCTGTTCCAGGTGCTGCGCCCGATCTCGCCGATCGCCTGGATCCCGATCGCGATCCTGTGGTTCGGCGTGGGCAACGCCTCGCCGATCTACCTGATCTTCATCTCGTCGGTGTTCCCGATGATCGTTCAGACCACCTCGGGCGTGCACACGATCGAGCCGCGCTACCTGCGCGCGGCCGAGAACTTCGGAGTGAGTCGCTGGGCGCTCCTGCGCCACGTGGTGTTTCCCGCCGCGCTGCCGCAGATCCTGGTCGGCATGCGCATCGCGCTGGGCGTGGCCTGGCTCGTGGTCGTGGCGGCCGAGATGATCGCGCTGCGTTCGGGTCTGGGGTATCTGATCATCGACTCGCGCAACGCGGGCAACCGCTACGACCTGGTGATCGCGGGCATGATCATCATCGGCGTGATCGGGCTCCTGCTCGACGGCGCGATGCGCAGGCTGGAAGGATTCGAGTCGGTGCGCTGGCGCTTCGGCGACCCCGCGGCGGGGCAGACGAGTGACTGAGGCGATCGAGGTCCGCGGGCTGCGCGTCGACTATCCGTCGAGCGCCGGCGGCGCGCCGATCCGCGTGCTCGACGGCATCGACTTCTCGGTCGCCACGGGCGAGCTGGTGTGCATCGTGGGCCCATCCGGCTGCGGCAAGTCGACGCTCTTGAACGTGATCGGCGGCTTCCTGCGCCCGAGCGCCGGCGGGGTGCGCGTGCAGGGCGAGCCGGTCCGTGGTCCCGACCGGCGGCGGGTCTTCGTGTTCCAGGAGAGCGCCGTCTTCCCCTGGCGCACGGTCGCCGAGAACGTCGGCTTCGGCCTGTCGCACCTCGAACGCGCCGCGCGCGCGCGCACCGTGGCGCACTGGGTCGAGCGCGTGGGGTTGGCCGGCTTCGAGCGCGCCTACCCGCGGCAGCTGTCCGGCGGCATGCGGCAGCGGGTCGAGATCGCGCGCGCGCTCGCCGCGAACCCCGACGTGCTGTATCTCGACGAGCCCTTCGCCTCGCTCGACTATCTGACCCGGCTGCAGATGCGCGCCGACCTGCTGGGTATCTGGCGGGCCGAGCGCAAGACCATCTTGCTCGTCACGCACGACATCGACGAGGCGCTGCAGCTCGCCGACCGGGTGCTGGTGCTGAGCCCCCGGCCCGCGCGCGTGCAAGAGATCGTGGCGATTCCGCTCGGCCGCCCGCGCCCGTTGGCCGACCCGGTGTCTCTCGCGGCGCGCGCCGCGCTGTTCCGCGGCCTGGGTGTCTCGGAAGAGACGGGCAGCGCGCTGCCGGCACGGGCGGCTTCGCCGGCGCCCGCGCCCGACGCCGACGTGGTGGTGGTGGGCGGCGGGCCCGCGGGGTCGATCCTCGCCTCCTATCTCGCGGGCGAGGGCATCGACCACGTGGTGCTCGACCGCGCCGTGCACCCGCGCCCGCACGTCGGCGAGTCATTGGTGTGCTCGACCACGCGCGTGTTCGACGAGATCGGCTTCCTGCAGCAGCTCGAGCACGGCGACTTCGTGCGCAAGCGGGGCGCGCTGTTCACGCTCGACGGCGGCCGGCGCGAGCTGGCGCTCGAGTTCCGCGCCATGCCCGACCTGGGCATCGCGCAGGACCACACCTACCACGTGGACCGCAGCCGCTTCGACGAGCTCTTGCTGGCGCACGCCGCGGCGCGCGGCGCGCGCATCCGCCAGGGCACCGGGGCCGAGGCGATCGACCTCGCGGGCGACCTGCCGCGCGTGACGGTGGCGGGCGGCGAGTCACTCCGCGCGCGCATCGTGGCCGACGCCAGCGGCCGCGCCACGCTGCTCGGCCGCCAGCTGCGCACGCGCCGCAACGACCCGCGGCTCAACCAGATCGCCGTGCACGGCTGGTTCCGCGGCGTGGAGCGCGGCCCCGACGACAGCGCGGACTGGATCCACATTCACGTGTTCGACCTGCCGCGCGCCTGGGCCTGGCAGATCCCGATCAGCGCCGAAGTGACTTCGGTCGGCATCGTGTGCGAAGGCCAGGCGGGCCTGGCGCGCGACGAGAACGGCGAGGCCTTCTTCGGGCGCATGATCGCGAGTCACCCGCTGCTCGCCTCGCGGCTGGGCAAGGCGCAGGCGCTCTCGGCGCTCTCGGTCGAGGGCTCGCAGAGCTACTTCGGCGAGCGGCTCGCGGGGCGGGGCTGGATCGCGCTCGGCGACGCGGCGCAGTTCGTCGATCCCGTGTTCTCGTCGGGTGTCTCGGTCGCCGCCGAGTCGGCCCGCTTCGCGGCGCAGGCCATCCGCGACGCGCTGCGCGATCCCGGCCACGCGCTCGAGCGCTTCGCCGAATACGACGAGACCGTGCGCCGCGGCGGCGAGGTGTGGCGCGACCTGATCCTTCTGTTCTACCGCAAGCCGCCGGTGTTCCTGAGCCTGCTCGAGGACCCGGCCACGCGGCCCGCGCTGCAGTCACTGCTCCAGGGGCGCGTGTTCGGGCCGGCCGACGCCACGGCGCTGGCGGAGCTCGAGCTGCGCGCGCTCGAGCTCGAGCGCGCCTAGCCGCCCGCTGCCAGGGCGGCGCCCGCGGCGGCTGCCGCCGCGAACGCCACGCCGTCGTAGCCCGCGCCGCAGAGCCCCGGTCCGCGCGACTCACGAAGCGCGGCCCGCAGCGCGCGCGTGCGCGCCGCATGGTCGACGTCGTAGAGCGGAATGCCTTCGGGGTGGCGCGACACGTCGAGCAGCGCCGGCTCGCGCGCCGCGCCCAGCAGTCGCTTCAGCACCGGCGCGAGCTCGCGCTCGAGCTCGGCGTCGCCGGCGGCGTGGAGGGACGGCGCCACGAACACCGACAGGAGGAGCGCGCCGGACGGGGCACGGCCCGGGAAGAGGTTCGACGCGAAGAGACAGCCGATGAGCGGAAGTCTCTCGCGCGGCGGAGCCAGGAAGCCGAGCCCGGTCCAGCGCTCGGCACAGGCCGGCTCTTCCAGCGCGAAGCTGGCCAGCACCTGCGGCAGCGAGCGATACCCGTTCAGCAGCTCGACGGCGCGCGCGTCCTCGAGCACCCGCGCGGCGGCGGCGGGCGGGAGCGCGAGCACGAGCCGCCTGCAGCGCAGCGTCTCGGGCTGCGGGCCGGCGATCTCGAGCTCGAACTCCTGCCCCGCGCGCCGCGCGCGAGTGACTCGCCGCCGCGTGCGCAGGCGTGGACCGAGCCCCGCCGCGAGCCGGTCGCACAGTCCGCCCAGGCCGACCTGGGTCGAGACGATGGCCCCGCGCGGCGCGCCGCGCGCGAACAGCCGCCGCAGCGCGAGCCCCGCGATGCGGCCGCCGGCCCGCGCGAGTGACTCGGCGAGCTGCGGAAAGGCCGACTCGAAGCCGACCTGGTCGGCTGTCGTGCCGTAGACGCCCAGCGTCAAGAGGTCGGCGAGTCTCTCGGCCGCTCCTGCGCCGAGTCTCTCTTCGAGCCACTGCCGCACGCTGCGCGGCCCGGGCCGCACGGGCCGCAACGGCTCGGCCAGCGCGGACGCCAGGGCGCCCAGCGGCAGCACGGCCCCCGAGAGCAGCTCGCAGAGGCTCGGGGGAAGCGTGACGATCCGGCCGTCCGACACGAAGCTCGGGGCGGCGCGGCGAGCCGCGAGCGGAGTGAGCTCGGCGTCGCGGATCAAGCCGAGCAGCGGGACGTTCGCCCGCACCGTGAGCGGCCCGCGCTCGACGAGATAGTCGCCGATGCGGACCGTCTCGGCGGGCCCGCCCGCGCGCTCCGCGGCCTCGAGCACGACGAAGTCGTCGAAGCCCGTGCCCAGATAGCCCCTGGCGCACGCGAGCCCGGCGATGCCGGCCCCGACGATGACGGCGCTAGGCACTTTCCTGCGCCGTGCGCACGAACGTGGCGACCGCCTCGACCGGCGTCGAGGGCAGCACGCCGTGACCCAGGTTGAGCACGTGTCCGCGCGCCTTGCGGCCGGCGCGCACCAGCTCGCGCACGGCGCGCGCGATCGCGGGCAGGGGCGCGAGCAGCGCGGTGGGGTCGAGATTGCCCTGGAGTGACACGCGCTGGCCCACGCGCGCCGCGGCCTCGGCCAGGTCGACGCGCCAGTCGAGTGACACGGCGTCGGCGCCCAGCTCCACCAGCTCGTCGAGCAGGTGCGCCGCCCCGCGCGCGAACACGATCACCGGCGGGCGGCTCTTGCCCAGGCGCGCGAGCACGTCGCGCAGCGCGCGGCCGGCGAACTTCTCGAAGCGCGGCCGGTCGAGCACGCCGGCCCAGGTGTCGAAGATCTGCACGCAGTCGGCGCCGGCCTCGATCTGCAGGCGGAGTGTCTCGGCGCAGATCTCGGCCATGCGTTCGAGCAGGCGCAGCGCGGTGTCGGGCTCGCGCCAGGCCAGGGCCGACAGCACCTCGACGTCGCGCGAGAGCTTCGACTCGGTCGCGTACGCGGCCAGGGTCCAGGGCGCCCCCGCGAAGCCGATCAGCGCGGCGCGCGAGCCAAGCTCGCGCCGCAGCCGGCGCAGCGCCTCGCAGGTGGGCGCGATCGACGCGGCCACGTCGCCGTCGAGCCGCGACAGGTCGGAGAGACTGCGCAGCGGGTTCGCGACCGTGGGGCCGGGCGAGAACTCGAGCTGGAGGTCGCCCGCGCGCAGCGGCAGCAGGATGTCGGAGAACACCACGACGCCGTCCATGCCGAAGCGGCGGTGCGGCTGCAGCGAGATCTCGGCGGCGAGCTCCGGCGAGTCACACGTGGCGAGGAAGCTCGAGCGCGCGCGGATCTCGCGGTACTCGGGCAGGTAGCGGCCGGCCTGGCGCATGAGCCAGACCGGCGGCCGGTCCACGGGCTCGCCGCGCAGCGCGCGCGTGAAGCGCTCGCGCGGCTCGAGCGCGATCTTCGCTCCTGCCTCCGCCACGGCGCCGCAGGATACGCGTCAGTCAGTGGCCCCCGCCAGCGCGAGCTGCGCGCCGCCAGGGCCGCGCGTGCGCGTTCTGCGCCGCGCGCGTCACGTGCGGACTCCCGCGCACGAAGAACCGGTACGGGAGCTCGGCCGCCTTCGTGAGGCCGATGCGCGGCCCGACCACGATCTCGACCGCGAGCGGCGTCGCCGCCGCGCGCGCCGGGCGCTCCAGGCGCAGGGGCCCGCGCAGCGCTTCGGCGCCGCTGTGCGCGAGCTCGATCGCGAACGCCTCGGCGAGGCGCCCCGGCCCGCTCGCCAGCTCCCGCCCGCCGCGGCCGCCGCGCAGCGCGCGCATGCGCTCCTCGCCCGCGAGCGGCTCGGCCGCGCGCAGCAGGACCGCCGAGCTGCGGCCCGCCGGCTCGCACACCACGTTCGCGCAGCGGTGGATGCCCATGCTGCGGTACACGTAGAAGTGTCCCGGCGGGCCGAACATGGGCTGCGTGCGCGGCGTCGGGCCGTTGTGAGAGTGGGACGCCGGATCGCTGCCGTCGCCGAGATACGCCTCGACCTCGACGATGCGCCCGACCAGCCGGGTGCCATCGGCAAGCTCGTGCACCAGGAGCAGCCCCAGCATCTCGGGGGCGACTTCCAGCGCGGGCCGGGCGAAGAACGCGCGCGCGATGCGCATCACGCGCCCGGCCGCGCGACTCGCGTGCGCGTGCGCGCGGCGGCCTCGATGCCGCGCCAGTCGTAGCGCATGGGCAGGAGGCGTGTCTCGGTCCAGGCCAGCAGCTGGTCCGCGAAGTGCGGGCTCGCCGGATCCCCGGAGACGCCGTGCGGCACCACCCAGCCGCAGCGCTCCCAGTCGGCCAGGTCGAACACGTAGCGCGCGACCGAGAGCGTGGTGGCGCGCAGGCCGAAGCCCGGCACGGTCGCCCCGCACAGCACGGTGTCGCCGTCGCCGCCCAGCGGCACCGACGGCGGCAAGGGCACGCGTCGCGCCGGCTCGAGGTCCACGGCCAGCGGGTGCCAGGCGAACGTGCGGTGCACCCGGCCCCAGCGCCACTCGGACGGCTCGGGTCCCAGGCGTGACTCCAGGAAGGCGAGCGCGCGCGCGAAGGCGTCGCCGGCGAGTGACTTCCAGTCGAACGGCACGGCCGGAGCGGGCGGCACGAAGCGCGCGGCGAGCAGCGCGGGCAGGGCGTTCCACACCAGCGCCAGCCGCTCCGGCGCGGGCGCAGCGTCGCCGAGCGCAGCCAGGCCGGCGCCACTGAGTCCGAGCGCCTCGCCGGCCAGCAGGGTGAGCTGCTCGCGGAACGCCATGTACAGCGCTGCGCCGCGCGAGTCGCGCGCCATGCGGCCGTCCCAGGCGCGCAGCTCGGCCAGTGACTCGCGCGCGCGCTCGCCCTCGGCGGTGGTGCCGTCGAGCGCGTGGACGAACAGCGGCGCCACGAGCGAGAGGTCGTCGCCGTGGATCGCGGCCATGTCGTCGACGGTCGCGCCGTGCAGCGTCTCGAGCCGGGCGCGGATGCGGCGGGCGCGCGCCGGGTGCGAGAAGTCGACGCCCAGATACGGTGCTCCAGGAACGGCGGGCCGGTCGTTGGCCGCGACCAGGATCCCGTCGGGCGGGTCCGCGAGCGCCGGCATGGCCTCGAAGGGCACGTGCCCGCGCCAGGCCCGTGACTCGTCGTCGCCGGCGACCGGCGTCCAGCGGTTCGAGGCCGCGCGCACCGGCACCCGGCCGCGGAAACGAAAGCGGATCGAGCCGTCCACGTCGGCGCAGATCAGGTTGTTGCAGGGAGTCACCCAGGCGCGCTGCGCGGCCTCGAGCTCGGCGGCGCTCCGCGCCTGCAACATGGGCAGGAGACAGTCGAAGGTCGAGTCGGGCTCCGCGAGCGAGGTCCAACGCAAGGCGATGCCCGTGCCGCTGGCGGCGTGCTCCAGGACCAGCGGCCCGCGCGGGGTCTCGGCGAGCTCGACCTCGAGCGCCGGCGCGCCGCGCACCGCGATCCGCTCGCGACTCACGCGCGTGCCGCGGGAGCGGCGCTCCACGTACAGGTCCTGGTCGTCGGCCATGCCGTGCGTGATCGACCAGGCCACGCGCGCGTTGTGACCGAAGTGCGGGAACGCGGGCACGCCGGCGAACGAGAGACCCACCACGTCGAAGCGCCGGCAAGTCAGGTGGTTCTGCCAGTACACGTTGGGCAGCTCGAGCGTGCGGTGCGGGTCACCGGCGAGCAGCGGCTTGCCGGACGCCGTACGGCTGCCGGCGATCGCCCAGTGATTGCTGCCGCCGTCGCCCTCGGGCAGCGCCGCGAGCGCGCCGGCGCCTGCGTCGAGCTCCGCCCCCGGCGGCTCGGCCACGGCCCCTGCGCTGCCCGCACCGAAGATCGCCGCCAGGAGCTCCTTGCCGCGGCTGCGCAGCACCGCGCCGCGCCACAGCTTGCGGTAGAGCGGCCCCATGAAGGCGTGCCGCAGCTTGTACACCGCGAGTGACTGCCACGGCTGCCACGGCTCGGGGACGAGCCCCGTGAGCGCGTACTCGGCGGGCAGCGCCGCGCCGCTGGCGAGCCAGGCGTTCACGCCCGCGGCGTAGGCCTCGAGCATCTCGCGTGTATCGGGCGCCAGCTGTTCCAGATCGCGCCGGGCCGAGCGCGCGATCCCCATGCGCCGCAGGAACGCATCGCGCGCGATCGCGACCGGCCCCACGGCCTCGGCCCAGCGCCCCGCGGCGCGCCTGCGGTCGTGCTCCATCTGCCACAGCCGATCTGCGGCGCACGCGAAGCCCTGGCCGAAGAAAGCGTCGGCGAGTGACTCGCCGCGCACGTGCGCGACGCCCCACTCGTCGCGCAGGATCTCGACGCCGGCAGGCAAGCTACTTCCCGAGCGCGCCCCGCTCGCGCAGCCGGCGGAGCTCGTCGGCACCGAGCCCCAGCTCGCGCAACACCATGTCGGTGTGCTGACCCAGGAGCGGCGGCGGCCCCTGCGGCCCCACGGGCGCGTCCGAGAATTCGAGCGGCGTCGCCACCGCTTGGAACTCACCCACGCCGCCGGCTTCGGGCACGGTCACGATGCCGTTCATCGCGCGCACCTGCGGGTCGGCCACGACCTCGGCCTGCGTCTGTACCGGCGCCCACCACAGGTCGACCTCGTCGAAGCGCGCGCCCCACTGCGCGAGCGTGCGCGAGGCGAAGATCGCGTCGAGCGCGCCGACCAGCTCGGCGGCGTTCTTGCGCCGGTCGCGCGCCGAGGCGTAGCGCGGGTCGGCGGTCCACTCGGGCTGCTCGATCGCGCGCGTGAGCTTGGGCCAGTGACGCTCCGCCTCGAGGCCCAGCAGCCAGAACCAGCGGCCGTCCTGACTCCGGTATTGATTCAGCACGGGGTTCAGCGCCTCGCCGCGCGGGAGCGAGGCCGCGACCGTGCCGAAGCGCAGCTGGATGCCGGTGTCCCAGCCCACGCAGTACAGGCCCGTGCGCAGGAGCGAGGTCGCCACGCGCTTGCCGCGGCCCGTGCGCTCGCGGTGGTAGAGCGCCGCCATGATTCCGGCCACGAGTGACAGCGCCGTGGCGTGGTCGCCGAAGCCGCCGCGGATCCCGTGCGGCTCGACGCCCGTGGGAAACATGATGTGCTCGGCGCCCGTGCGAGCCCAGAAGGCGCCCACGTCGTAGGCGGCGCGGTCGCGCTCGGGCCCGCGCAGCCCGTAGCCGGTGATGCTCGCGTACACCAGGCGCGGGCACTCCGGCTCGAGTGACTCCCAGTCGAGCCCGAGCTTGGCCAGCGCATCGGGCCGCAGGTTCGAGATGAACACGTCGGCGCCGGTCACGAGCCGCCGTGCGAGCGCGCGCGCCTCGGGGTCGCGTGTGTCGAGCACCACGCTGCGCTTGCCGCGGTTGTCCAGGTCGAACGGCGGGCTCTTCGGCTCGCGCAGGCCGGCCAGCGCCATGAACAGGCTGCGGCAGGGGTCGCCTTCGGGCGGCTCGATCTTCACCACGTCGGCGCCCCAGTCGGCGAGCACGCCGCCGGCGCCCGGGCCCGCGACCCATACCGCCAGCTCCACCACCCGCAGCCCCTGCAGCATCAGCGACTCCCGTCGCCGGCGCGGCCGGCTGCCGCCGCCAGTATCTCGCGCGCGTGCTCGAAGCAGAGCATGTGACCCTCGCCGGGGAACAGGTGGAGCTTGGCGTTCGGAATGCGATCGGCCTGGCCGCGCCCGTGAGACACCGGCACGTTCACGTCTGCGTCACCGTGGAAAACGTGCACCGGGATTGAAATGTCCTCGAGCCGGAAGCCCCACGGGCTCGCGAACAGGGCGAAGTCCTGCGCGGCGGCGCGCGCGGCGGTGGTCGGCGCGTGGCGCGCCTCGTCGAGGAACATGTCGGCGATCTCCCGGCGCGCCAGGATGCGCCGGTCGGCCTCCGGCAGGCTGCGCAGCATGCCGTCGAGCGCGCGGTCCGGGAAGGTGCGCATGAGGAAGAGCATGCTCGCCATCATCGGCCACACGAGCAGTGACGACTGCCGGGCGAGCGCGAAGCTCACCCGGTTCATGGTCATCATGTGCTCGTGCAGGCCCGGCAGGTCGGGCGGCGCAACGCCCGACACGATCGCGGCGCCGAGCAGCTGCGGTCCCAGGCCGTAGGCACAGGCCGCCGAGTGCGGTCCGCCGCCCGAGACACCGACCACGCCGAAGCGCGCGAGCCCCAGGTGCTCGGCCAGTCGAGCCACGTCCCGAGGCCAGTCGACCAGCCGGCGGTCCGGGTCGTAGGTCGAGTGCCCGTAGCCGGGCCGGTCGAGTGCGATCAGGCGCACGCCCTCGGCCTGCGCAGCCGCCTCGAAGGGCTCGTTCTGGCGGTGTGAGCCGGGAGTCCCGTGGAAGCCGATCACCGGCGTGCCGGTTGGAACGCCGTACTCCGCATAGGCGAGCTCGCGACCGTCGTCGAGCCGCAGGACCGTGACCTCGCGCGTGACCGCCATGTCCGCCCCTCCCTCGCTCGAGCGGAAATCTACCACCGCCGGCGGGGCGTTCGAGCGGGACCGCGCGGCGCGTCCGTGTAGAATGGCCCCGCGGGGAGTCCGGATGAATCGCTACGGCATGACGATTCCGCTCGACGGTGTGCCGCTGGCTGCGCAGCGCGAGTGGATCCAGGAGCTCGAGCAGCTGGGCTACACCGACGTGTGGTCGGCCGAAGCCGGCGGCTACGACGGACTCACTCCGCTGGCGCTCGCGTCCGTCTGGGCGCCGAGCCTGCGGCTGGGCGTGGCGATCCTGCCCGCGTTCACGCGCGGGCCGGGGCTGCTCGCGATGAGCGTCGCGTCTCTGTGTCAGGCTGCGCCGGGGCGCTTCGTGGTGGGCATCGGCACGTCGTCGGACGTGATCGTCGAGCGCTGGAACGGCATCGCCTTCAACAAGCCCTACCAGCGCGTGCGTGACTCGGTGAAGTTCCTGCGCAAGGCGCTGGCCGGCGAGAAAGTGAGTGAGGACTTCGAGAGCTTCAAGGTCGACGGCTTCCGTCTCGGCGTGAAGGTCGACCCGCAGCCCAAGATCCTGGTCGCCGCGCTGCGCCAGGGCATGCTGCGGCTGGCCGGGCGCATCGGCGACGGCGCGATCATCAACTGGCTGTCCGCCGACGACGTGAAGAAGGTCGCGCCGTTCGTGCGCGAGGGGGGCGCGAACAAGGAGATCGTCGCGCGCATCTTCGTCGCGCCCAACCCCAACAAGGCGCAGGTGCGCAGCATGGCCAAGTTCGCCATCGCCGCGTATCTCAACGTGCCGGTGTACGCGGCGTTCCACGAGTGGCTCGGGCGCGGGCCGAAGCTCGCGGGCATGTGGGACGCGTGGAAGAAGGGCGACCGCAAGGCTGCGGTCAACGCCATTCCCGACGAGGTCGTCGACGAGCTGATCGTGCACGGCTCGCCCGAAGAGTGCCGCGCGCACATCCAACGCTACGTCGATGCGGGCGTCGACACGCCCGCGCTCGCGATCCTGCCTCTCGGGGTCGACGCACGCCAAGCGACGCGCGACCTGGCCCCGAGGTGACTCAGCACAGGGAGACACTGCGATGTCGGTGATTCAGTCGGTGACCGGGAAGCTCAAGTCGGAGAAGCTGGGCAAGACGCTGATGCACGAGCACGTGATGGTCGGCTACCCGGGCTGGGAGGCCGACTGGACGCGCCCGGGCCGCTCCAAGCGCGAGATGCGCAAGGTGGCCGCGGACAAGGTCGCCGAGATGAAGGACGAGGGGATCAAGACCATGATCGATCCCTGTCCGGCGGACCTCGGGCGCGACATCGAGTTCATCGCCGAGGTGGCCCAGAAGTCGAAGTTCAACATCGTGGCCGCGACCGGTCTCTACCACGAGCACGAAGGCGGCTCGCCGCACTGGAAGTCACGCGCGGCCTTCGGCGGCCCGCAGGAGAACTTCATGGCCGAGATGATGATCGCCGAGCTCACCGACGGCGTGGGCAAATCGGGCATCAAGGCCGGCATCATCAAGGTCGCCACCAGCGCGGGCGTGATCACCGACTACGAGAAGACCGTGCTGCGCGCGGCGGCCAAGGCCTCGAAGGAGACGGGCGCGCCGATCACGACCCACACCGACCGGGGCACGATGGGCCCGGAGCAGCAGCAGTATCTCAAAGAGCAGGGCGTGCCCGCGCACCGGATCATCATCGGTCACTCGTGCGGCACGAGCGACCACGACTATCACATGAAGATCGTGCACGGCGGCTCGTATCTGGGCTTCGACCGCTTCGGGCTCGACATCATCCACCCCGACGCCGAGCGCGTGAAGTCGCTGGTGAAGCTGATCCAGAAGGGCGCGGGCGACCGGATCGTGGTCTCGCACGACACCGTGTGGTGTTGGCGCGGCGAGCCGATCGACCCGAAGGTGCTGGAAGAGATCGAGAAGCTCTGGACGCCGTCGCACTTCACCAAGCGCATCGTGCCCAAGCTCCTCGAGGGCGGCGCCACGAAGCAGGACATCGACAAGCTCCTGGTCGACAACCCGCGCCGCTTCTTCGAGGGCGACAAGCTGCCCGCGCTCGCGGGCTGAGGCTCAGGCGAAGGCCGGCCACAGGTCCGAGAGCGCGGCCATCCGGGTCACGAAGCCGAAGCGGCCAGCGCGCATCTCGCGCGCGCCGTCGAGGAACGCGGCCAGCGCCAGGCGCGAGAGACCGCCGCCGATGCTGACCCGGCGCACGCCGATCGCGCGCAGCTGGTCGAGCGTGATGCTCGGGTCGGCGAAGCCCATGACCACGTTCACGGGGCGAGTCAGCGACTTCACCACGGTCTGCATCTCCGAGAGGGTGCGCAGCCCGGGCGCGTAGAGCACGTCCGCGCCGGCCCGCTCGAAGGCCTGCAGGCGGCGGATCACTTCGTCGAGGCCGCCGACCTCGTACAAGAGCCCCTCGGCGCGCGCGGTCAGCACGAACGGGCCGGGCAGGGCGCGCGCGGCTTCGGCCGCGGCGTGCACGCGCTCGACCGCGAGGCCGAAGTCGTAGATCCACTGCGCCGGGTTGCCGGTGCAGTCTTCGATCGAGCCGCCGGCTGCGCCGGCCTCCCAGGCCTGCGCGATCATGCGCGCCGAGTCGACGGGCGAGTCGGCGAAGCCGTTCTCGAGGTCGGCGTTGAGCGGCAAGTCGGTGGCGGCGGAGAGCTCGCGCACGTTCTCGAGGATCTGCGCGGCCGTGGCGCGGCGGCGTCCGGCGCTGTTCGCGACGCCGAGGCTGGTGGTGGCGAGCGCCTCGAAGCCCAGCTGGGCGAGCAGCCGCGCGCTGCCCGCATCCCAGGGGTTGGGCAGCAGCAGCGGCTCGGGGCGTTGGTGCAGGGCCTGGAAACGAGTGGCTCGGGAGATCGCGGGGTCGCTCATGGCCGGACGATCGGCGCCCGGCCTCGATTCGTCCAATGCATAGTTTCGAACGAAAACATGCGTAGAATGCATGAATGACCCTGGACGAGCTCGAGACCTTCGTGTCCATCGCCACGGGCGGCGGCTTCACCGGGGCCTCGCGGCGCCTGCACCGCTCGCAGCCCGCGATCAGCCGGCGCATCCAGCAGCTCGAGCAGGCTCTGGACGCCGAGCTGTTCGAGCGCGTGGGCCGCAGCGTGAGAATGTCTCCGGCCGGCCGGGCGCTCCTGCCCTTCGCCGAAGCGGCGCTCGCCGCCGCGCGCGAAGGCGAGCGCGCCGTGCGCGGCGCCGCGGGCGCGAAGAGCGCACCCGTCGCACTGCGCCTGGCGATGGTCGGGACGCTCGCCGACTCACACGTCGTGACCGCGCTGCGCGCCTTCCGGCGCCGCTTCGGCGACGCCTCGCTCGAGCTCCGCACGGCGACGAGCCGCGAGGTGAGCGCGCTGGTGCGGCGCGGCGAGGCCGATCTGGGCTTGCGCTACTTCGCAGACCCCGACCGCGCGCTCGAGTCGCTGGCGCTGGGCAGCGAGCGGCTGCACGTCGTCGTGCCGGCGGATCACCCCATGCGGGCGCGCCGCGTGAAGGGCCTGGCGGTCTTTGCCGGCGAACGCTGGCTCGCGTTCCCGCCCGATCCGCGCCATCCGGAGTCGTCCGGGCTCGCGCTCGACGGCCTGCTGCGCGCGGCAGGTGTGCTCCGCCCGGTGATCCAGCCCGTCGACAGCCTCACGGCGCAGAAGCGGCTGGTGGAGGCGGGGCTCGGCATCGCGCTCCTGCCCGCGAGCAGCTTCCGCGACGAGCTGCGCCGCGGGACGCTGCGCACGATCGCAGTGGCGGGTCTGCGCGCCGAGCAGCCCGTGGTGGCGGTGCGGCGGCGCGGCGCAGCATCCGGCCGCGCAGCGAGCGAGTTTCTCGCGCTGCTCCGCAAACACACACCGGACCTGCGCCGAGCGCCTGCCGCCGCCGCACCCTAGCCCCGCGCCGCTTCGGTCGGGTCGCTGGCGCGCTCGCGAGCGCGACCCCGTTTCGACGCGAGCTGCCAGGTCAAGGGTCTTGGTGGCCGGGGTGCGGCGCCGACGCCCCGGTCCGAACGCGGCCGCTCACTGCCGCGCTGATCCACCCCGACTCCGGATAGAATGCGCGCACGCCCGTGATCTTCCACGGGGTGGGAGGTCGCATGCGCGTTCTATTGATCAATCCGTCGTATCCGTTCGAGGAGTTTCCGCGGCTCCTGGTGACCCTGCCGTACGTGGCCTCGGCGCTGCAGTCGGAAGGTCACGAGGTCGAGATTCTCGACCTCTTGCTGTCGCGCACCACGCCCGAGAAGATCGAGCGCCGCATGTCACGCTTCCGGCCGCAGCTGGTGGGAATCACTTCGGTCACGCTGAATCACCACATCGCGGCCTCGATCGCCGAAGTGGTGCGCAAGTGCGATTCCGCGGTGCCGATCGCGATGGGCGGCCCGCACGTCTCGTTCGAGATCGAGGGCAGCTTCCGCGACCTGCCAGCGCTGGACTACATCGGGATCGGCGAGGGCGAGCACACCATGCGCGAGCTGTGCCGCGCGCTCGAGGGCCGGATGGACATCCGCGACGTGCGCGGGCTCGCGCTGCGCGACGGTGACCGGATCGTGCGCAACGCGCCGCGGCCGCTCGAGGACGACCTCGACACGCTGCCCGTGCCCGCGCGCGAGCTGGTGCCGCTGCAGCGCTATCTCGCGTTCGACAGCCATGCCAGCGTGGTGACTTCCCGCGGCTGCCCGTACTCGTGCATCTTCTGCTCGGCGCCGGCCTGGACCGGGCGCCAGGTGAGATACCGCAATCCCCTGCACTGCGTGGACGAGATCGAGACGCTGGCCCAGCTGGGCTTCACCGAGATCACGATCGAGGACGACCTGTTCACGCTATACCGCAAACACTTCCTCGCGGTGTGCGGCGAGCTGATCCGGCGCGACACCGGCATCCGCTGGAACGCCTTCTCGCGCGTGGACACGATCTCGCCCGAGATCGTCGAGACCATGAAGCGCGCGGGCTGCCAGGCGATCTGCTTCGGCGTCGAGAGCGGCAGCCAGGAGATCCTCGACCTGGTCAAGAAGAAGTCGAACCTCGACAAGGTGAAGGAGGCCATGCGCATGACCCAGGAAGTGGGCATCACGGCGCTGGCCTCGTTCATCATCGGGCTGCCCGGCGAGACCGAGGAGACGCTGCGCAAGACCACCGACTTCGCCAACGAGCTCCACCAGGAGTTCGGCTCGCTGTACGGCTTCCACATCCTGGCGCCGTTCCCGGGCACCGAGGTGCGCGACCGCGCCGAGGAGTACGGGCTCGAGATCCTGAGCAACGACTGGACGCAGTACGACGCGAATCACGTGGTGACTCGCACCAGCGGCGCGACCGCGGGCGTGCTGAAGGCGGTGGCCGACGAGTACGACAGCACCATGGAGCGCTATCTGCGCTACCAGGACGGCCTGTACAAGAACGGCGAGCTCGCGGGTTACGAGCTGAAGATGTACCTGCGGCGCCACCGCCAGTCACTGCTCTGGAAGCTCTTGCTGAACGACACGATCGAAGGGCTGCCCGCGTTCCAGCGCGATCCCGTGGCGGAGCTGCGCGCGGCGGTGGTCGAGGCCACCGGCACGCGCCCGGAGTTCGCCAGCTCCGAGATCGACCGCGTGCTGGCGCTGGGTGCGCTGCGGGCCACGCCGACGCCCGAGGGCACGCGCTTCGCCTGGACCGAGTAACTCACAGAGGGGGGAGGTCACGAGCCATGGAGTCTGCGCTCTCGAAGATCGGCTGGGCGGGACATGCCGCGTTGCGCATCGTGAGTGGGTTCTTGTTCGCGTGTCACGGCGCGCAAAAGGTGTTCGGCGCGTTCGGTGGCGTCGGTGAAGCCGGCGGCAGCGCGCCGATCTGGTCGCAGTTCTGGATCGCCGGGATCATCGAGATCGTCGGCGGCACGCTGATCGCGCTGGGCGTGCGCACGCAGATCGCCGCGTTCGTCTGCTGCGGCGAGATGGCGGTCGCCTACTTCAGCGTGCACCAGAAGGGCGGTCTCCTGCCGATCCAGAACCACGGCGAGCTGGCGGTGCTGTACTGCTTCGTCTTCCTGTTCCTCGCCACGAACGGCGGCGGACCGCTCAGCCTGGAGCGCGGCGGGCGCTAGTCGGCCGCAGTCTCTGGCGCGAGCCGCCATGGAGGGCGGGGAGGAAATCGAGATGGAGCTCGCCCGCTGCCGAAGCCTGCTGTGCGCCGCGCTGCTGCTCGCGGCCTGCGCGCCGCGCGCGCCGTCGATCCGCTACCAGCCACGCGAGCGCGACCTGGTCGTGACCGCGGTGCCCCTGCTCACGCACGAGCTCGAGTCCACGTACGCGTTCCTGGCTCGGGACTTCTCCCCGGGTGGAGTGCTCGAAGGCAAGGAGCTCTACGCCTTCGTGCCCAGCTCGTTCACCGTGGTCGAGGGCGACACGGTGCACTTCACGCTCGTGAACCCGGAGGACGACGCGCACAACTTCGTGCTGCCCGGGCTCAGCCTGGCGCTGCCCGGTCAGTCGGTGACTCAGGGGACCTGGCGCGCGGACCGCGCGGGGATCTTCCGTTTCACCTGCACCATCCCGTCGCACATGCCCGAGATGTACGGCGAGATCGTGGTGCTTCCGGCCTCGGTGGGCGCCGGCTTTGCCGACGCTCAGGGCCCGGAGCGCACCACCGCGCTCTCCTTCCAGCCGTAGCGCACGGCCTTCGCCTGGATCTCGTCGCGCGCCGCGGCGTGGATCGGGCCGACGTAGAGCCGCCAGCGCTGCGGCGGGTCACCCGCGAGACGCCAGCCGATCGAGGCGCCGGGGCTTGCGGACTCGAGCGCGATCTCCACGCCCTCGCCCCAGCGCGTGCGCTTGGCGACCGGGGCCGCAGTCACGGGCTCCTTCAGCTTGGGCCACATTTTCCGCGCCATCTTCTTCTCGGACATCTGCGAGAAGTCCGGGGTCTCGGCCGAGAAGTCGGCCAGGGCCGCGCGCAGCCGCGCCAGCTCGGCTTCGTATCTCGGATCGTGCGCCAGGTTGCGGGTCTCGTCGGGGTCGGCTCGCGTGTCGTACAGCTCCTCGCGCGGGCGGGGCGCGCTGAACTGACTCTCCTGGAGCGGCGTGAGCGCGTGGGCCTCGTGCAGGCGCCACAGCTCGCGCATGGTGGGCATGAGGTCGCGGAACTTCAGCTTCTCGAGCAGCGGGCGCTCGGGCATGCGGTTCACGAGATACTGGAAGCGCGCGTCGCGCACGCTGCGCCAGTAGCCGGCCACCTTGTCGTTGCGGTCCGACGCGGCGTACACGTAGCGGCGCGGCGCCGCGCGCGCGGGGCCGATGAATGGCTGGCCGCGCAGCCAGTCCGGCAGCCCGACGCCGGCGAGACTCAGCACGGTGGGCGCCATGTCGATGAAGCTCACCAGGTCCGTGCGCACCGTGCCGGCTCCGCGCCCGTCCGGAAAACGCACGATCAGCGGCACGTGCAGGCCCGCGTCATAGGGGTCCCGCTTGGCGTGGGGCAGGCCGTCGCCGTGGTCGGCCGTGAAGATCACGATCGTCTGGTCGAGCACGCCGTCGGCCGCGAGCGCGTCGAGGATCGTGCCCACCTGCGCGTCGAGGCGCGCGATGTTGTCGTAGTGCCGCGCGAGGTCGAGGCGAGTCACGGGTGTGTCGGGCAGGAACGGTGGGACGACGACCGCGTTCGGATCGGTGACTCGCGGGCGTCGCGCGGCCTCCTGCTCGTCGCGCGGCGGCCAGATCTCGCTCTCGTGCGTCACGTCGGGATTGATCCAGGCGAAGAACGGCACGCCGGGCGGCGCGTCGCGCCAGTGCAGCATCTCGTCGGGGTCGTACTCGTCCCAGATCGTGAACGGGTCGCCGATCTGGAAGTCGGTCTTGCGGTGGTTGACCGTGAACCAGCCGGCGCGGCGCAGCAGCTCGGGGAAGGCCTTCAGCTCGGGCGGCGGAACGGCGAGATACCGGAAGCTCTTGCCCTGGCCAGCCACTTCCCAGCCGCGCGACGTGCGCATGTGCTGCGCGCCGATCGACTGCGCGTACACGCCCATGGCCAGCGCTGCGCGGCTCGGCGCGCACACCGGCGCGGTGGCGAACGCGTTCGTGAAGCGCACGCCCTCGCGCGCCAGCCGGTCGAGGCGCGGGGTGCGCGCCACGGTGTCCCCGTAGGAGCCGAGTCGCGGGCTCAGGTCTTCGGTCACGATGAGCACGATGTTGGACGGCCGCGTCCCGGCGAAGGCGGTGACCGCGCCGAGACACAACACGGCCACTCCGGCAGCAGCGAGCAGGCGCATCGGGAGTCTGTTTGTAGGCGACCTCAGGCGGACCGCAAGGCGGCCGTCTAATCTTGCGCCATGTCGAAACGGGTGGAGCGCCCCGGCGTGCGCGAAGGCTACGACCGTTGGTCGCGCACCTACGACGCGACCCCCAATCCGCTGGTCGCCCTCGACCGCAGAGTCACCTTGCGTGCGCTCGAGCCGCGCGTGGGCGAGGCGGTGCTCGACGCGGGCTGCGGCACGGGTGCACACCTGGCGAGTCTGTGCGCGGCGCGCGCCCGCGCCGTGGGTCTCGACTTCTCGCGCGGCATGCTGCAGGTCGCGCAGCGCTCCGCGCCGGCGGCGGGCCTGGCACAGGCCGACCTGAACGCGCCCTTCCCCGTGCGCGCCGGCGTGTTCGACGCGCTCTTGTCGTCGCTCGTCTCCGAGCACCTGACTGACCTCGGCCGCTTCTTCCGCGAGTCGTTCGCGGCGCTGCGCCGCGGCGGGCGGCTGGTGTTCTCGGCCTTCCATCCCGAGCTCGCGCGCGCCGGCATCGAGGCCAACTTCGAGGCCGACGGCACCGAGTATCGGCTCGGCGCCGAGCCCTGGAGCGTGGCCGACTATCAGAACCGGATCGCGGACGCCGGCTTCTCGCAGCTCGAGACCGCCGAGTATCTCGCCGACGATCGGCTCGTGTCCGAGGTTCCGGCCGCGCACAAGTATCTGGGCCGCCCGCTGCTGCTGATCGTGCGCGCGCGCCGCGCCGCGTAGAGCAGCGCCAGCGCGGTGGCGGCCAGCGCTGCTGCACCGGGCTCCGGCACCGGCACGTCGATGATCTGTCCGAGCGAGCCCACCAGGTGGTTGTAGTACAGCTTGATGCCGTTCAGGTTGAGCAGGCCGAGTGAATCGGAGAACTCCAGCGTGTCGACGTAGATCACTTCGGGCGCGCCTGTCGAGCGGTTGCCGTTGTCGTCCCGGTCGCGCAGGAACAGCCGGCCGTCCGGGCCGATCACGAGGTCGGGCAAATAGGCGTTCGCCGCCGAGAATCCCGCCGGACCCGCGCCGAGATCGCCGCCCGCCACTTCGAACGACTGCCAGTCACTCCAGTCGCCCAGCGCGGCACCGCCGCCGTGACTCGCGAACACCGAGGCTCCGGGGCCGAAGCGGAAGCGCCCCGCGCCCGGCCCGTCGAAGTCCACGTTGCCGGCGACCCGCAGCATGCCTTCGACGTCGATCGAGCTCGCGGCGTCGATCACCAGGTCGTGCGCCGAAAGACTCGTGTCGACGACCAGCGCTCCACCGTGCAGCACCTCGACGTCGCCCGTGGTCGTGACGTCGCCGCTCAGGTGGATCGTCCCGCCGTCGGCGCGCCACGCGCCGGGCCCGGTCACGCTGGCCAGCACATCCAGCGTTCCGCCCCCGGTCGCCGCAAACAGACCGCTGTGCTGCACGCCGGAGGTGGACTGCACGGTGAGCGTGCCGTTCGTAGCCTCGATCGTGCCGCCGTTCTGCTCCAGCCTCACGATCAGGCCCGACCCCCCGACGTAGTTGTCGGCGTTCCGGAACGGAGGGTCGACCTCGGTCGAGATGACGGTCGGCGAGAGTGTCACGGTACCACCGCCGGTCAGCGTGAGTGCGGCGGCTCCGGCGGAGTAAGTCAAGTCGACGTGTCCGTGGTTCTCGAGCGTCGCAGGCTGATCGGCATCGACCTCGCCGGCGAACGTGCCCTGATTCACGACGGTTCCCGCAACCGAGATGGCGCCGGCGAAGCGGCCGCCGAGCGACGAGTCCGAGAGGAACGTCGACCCCGGACCGCTGAAAGTGATCAGGCTGTTGGGGTCGGCGCTGAAGCGCACGCCTTCGAAGCTGCCCGCCGTGCGCATCTGGGTCTGCGTCGCCGAGAAGCTGCCGCCGGTCACGATCACCGTGTCGTTGAAGGTGACCGATCCCCCCCGTGTGGCTTCGATTGCGCCGCCGGTGTTGTCGATCACCGCCCCGCCGAAGGTGGTGAGCAGCGCGCCGTCGGCTGCACGCAGCACGCCGCCGTTGCGCACCGACCCGTTGGCGAGGGTCAGGCTCTGGCCAGTGACGTTCGCCTCCACCGTACCCTCGTTCTCGAACGCGTCGGTGAGGATCTGGCCGGAGCCCTGCAACAGGTTGTGGAGATTCACGATTCCCGGCACGCCGGGTGCGCCCAGCGAGCCGATGCTGCCCTGGTCCAAGCGCACCGTGCCGCCGCCCGAGAAGGTCAGCGTGCCGGCATTCGACGCGATACCGCCCGGGTAGGGGCTCGGGCCCTGGATCAGGATCTCGCCCGCGTCTTCGACCGAGTTCCCCACTACGGTGAGCTGCCCGCTGGCGGTCACGACGAGCGAGTCTCCAGCGCCGATTTCGAGAGAGTCGATCTCGGTGGGCGCGTCGAGCGTGACCACCGAGTCGCTCGCGTTTCCGCCGTCGACTCGCGCCGCGAACGAGTGAGTCGCGTCGTTCTGTGGGACGCCGTTGCTCCAGTTCGCGTCGGTCCAAGCGCCGGTGCCGCCGAGCCAGGTGCTGGTCACCGATGCGGCGCGAGCCGGGACCTGGATGCAGTACGACAAGACCAGCATCAGCGTCGAGAGCACGGGACGGCGCACGCAACTCGCAGCTTATCACGCGCCATCCGAAAGGCGAATCCGACCCAGCGGCGTGACACGATTCTACATTTCACCTTGGAGTAGACTGGCCGCGGGAGGACTGCAGATGACGCTCGACCCCAAGCTGTTCGCGCCCGAGGCGATCGACGCCGAGACCCGTGCCGCGAACGAGACACTCGAGAAGCTCCTGGCGCAGGTGCCCGCGATCCATACCCAGACGCCCCGGGCGATCCGCGCGGCGCGCGCGGCCGGGCAGGGCACGTTCGGGCCGATCGTGAAGCTCGACCACGCGCACGAGCGGGTGATTCGCGGGCCGGCGGGCGATCTGCCGCTGCGCGTGATCCGGCCCAAGGGGGCGCTGCGCGGCGTCTACTTCCACATCCACGGCGGCGGTCACGTGCTCGGCACGCACGACGGACAGGACGTCATGCTCGACGCGCTCGCGAATGCCGCCGGTGCGGTGGTGGTGAGCGTGGGCTACCGGCTGGCGCCCGAGCATCCCTATCCCGCGGGTCCCGACGACTGCGAGGCAGCGGCGCTGTGGCTGATCGAGGGCGGCGCGCGCGAGCTGGGCAGTGAGCGGCTGGTGATCGGCGGTGAGTCCGCCGGCGCGCACCTCTCGGCCATGACCCTCCTGCGCCTGCGCGACCGCCATGGCGCTACGCCGTTCCGCGCCGCGAACCTGGTGTACGGCATCTACGACCTGACCTTCACGCCCAGCGTGCGCAACTGGGGCGAGCGCAACCTCGTGCTCTCGACGCCGATCGTCGAGTGGTTCTCGAATCACTTCATCCCGGACAAGAGTCTGCGCGGAACCCGCGATGCGTCGCCCCTGCGCGCGAACCTGCGCGGCATGCCGCCGGCCCTGTTCACGGTGGGCACGCTCGACCCGCTGCTCGACGACAGTCTCTTCATGTCGTCGCGCTGGGCGGCCGCCGGGGCGCGCGCCGAGCTCGCGATCTACCCGGGCGGCGTGCACGGCTTCAACCTGTTCCCGACCAGCCTCGCCCGCGCCGCGAACGCGCGCTGCCATCAGTTCGTCGCGGTGGCGCTCGGGAGCTGAGACGTGGTGGGCAAGGTCGACATCCTGCTGCCCTGTGCGGCGCTGGTGTTCGTGACTCTCTTGGTCTGGGTCAAGCTGTACGTGGACCGCGTGGGCGAGATGCGCGAGCTCAGGATCGACCCGCAGTCGCTGCGGAGCTCGGCGCTCAACCCGGGGGTGCTGAAGAAGGTCGAGTCAGCCGACAACTTCAAGAACCTGTTCGAAGTCCCGGTGCTGTTCTACGTGCTGTGCGCGTGTCTCACCGCCGCGGACATGGTCACTCCGTTCTTCGTGGTCGGCGCCTGGGTGTTCGTGGCCCTGCGCGCGCTCCACAGCTACATCCACTGCACCTACAACCAGGTCCTCCACCGCTTCTACAGCTATGCCGCGGGTACGGTGCTGGTGTTCGCCATGTGGGCACTGTTCGCCTTCCGGCTGATCGCGCTGCGCTTGACCTGACCCTATCTTCAGGGCGGTGAGTGAGCTCCACCGCTACGAGCGACTCCCGAAGCTCCTGGACGGCGTGTACCGGTCGCCCTCGTGGCTCGACCGGCTGTTCCGAGGCCGGCGCGAGCGGCAGCGGATCGCGGCGCTGCAGGAGCTGGCCCGCACGGCCCCTTGGGTCTCCGTCTGCAACATGCTCTTGCTGTTGTCGGAGCGCGGAGCGATCGCGGACGAGGCGGCGCGGGTCATCGACTCGCTGATGGCTGCACGGACTCCGCGCGAGCTCCTGTTCATCGCCTCGGAGCTGCGGATGTCGCTTCCGGAGATCGTTCCGGAGTCACTCGTCGGGCTCGCCGAGACTCATCGCGAGACCCCCGGAGTGCTCGGGCTCCTCACGCTGCACCGGAGCGGCTACGTGCGAGAGGCCGCGGTGCGCGAGCTGGTCGCCCTCGGCGAGCCGCGCGCGCTGCGCTATCTCGCTCTCCGAGCGAACGATTGGGTGGAGGCGGTGGCCGAGCGCGCGCGCAGCGGGCTGCTCGCGCTCCTGACTCCAGCGGGACGGCGCGAGGCGTGCCGTGCGCTGCCGTTTCTGTTCCCGCTCGCCGAGCGCAGCCGGCGCGACCATCGCGCCGTGATCGCCGCGGCGGGCGAGCTCTTGCGCTCCGACGGCGGACGCGACTTCGTGGAGCTGTGCGGGAGCTTCGACCCGCCCGAGCGCCGGCGCGGCTTCGAGTGGTTGCTCGCGGGCGAGCTGCCGCTCGACGCGCCTGCGCTCCGCGCCGCGCTCGCCGAGCCCGACCCCTCCCTGCAGTGTTTCGCGTTGCGCGCCCTCGAGCGCGGCGTGCACGGTCCCGAGATCCGATCGCTGTTCGAAGAGCGGGCCGACCATGCGCCATTCCCGCGCGTGCGCGCGGAAGCGCTGCGCGTCCTGGCGGAGGCGGGCCTGGCCGGCGAGGCGCGACTCAGCGCGGCGCTGCTCGATCCCGGGATCCCCGTGCGCGTCGTGGCGCGCGCACACGTGCGCACCGACCTGGCGGCGTTCTACCGGGCCCACCTGGCGGAGAGCCAGCCGCGCCGACTCGCAGCGGCGATCGACGGCGTGAAGCTGTACGGCACGCCGAGTGATTCGCCGAGCCTGAGCGCGCTCGCAAGCCACCCCGCAGCGCGGGTGCGCGCCGCCGCGCTCTCCGCGCTCGCGCGCTTGGCGCCGGAGGTGGCGGTGACTCATGGATTGGCGGCCTTGGGCGACCCTTCGCGCGGGCTGCGCGAAGTCGCGCGCCGCGTGCTGCGCGAGCAGCGCGACCATCTCGACGCCGCCGCGCTGCGCACGCGCGCCCTCGAGCTCGACGGTCCCGCGCGCGCCGACTCGGTCTCGCTCGCGCTCGTGCTCTCCAAGTGGGACGCGGTCGAGCTCCTGCTGCAGGAGCTGCGCGACCTCGAGCCCGAGCTCCAGCCTCGGGTGACTGCCCCGCTGCGAGAATGGACCGCCCGCTTCAACCGCAGCTTCGCGCAGCCCAAGCCGCAGCAGCGCGCGGAGCTCCGCGCGCTGTTCGGCGCCGTCGCGGGCCGACTTCCGGCCCGCACCGCGGAGTTCATCGGAAGAGTGCTGTGACCCGCTAGCGCAGGCGCTCTGCGAAGAACCCCAGGATCTCGTCGAGCGCCTGGCGCGTCGGCTCGCCCTCGCGGTCGACGAGGTGCATGGTCACCACGCTGTGCGGCGGCATGCCCGTGCCCTTGCGCGCCGCCGAGTCGGGCAGCACCCGGCCTTCGAAGCGCGCGCCCAGGGCGGCTTCGTATGCCGCGAAGCGCTGCGCCTTGCAGAACGGGTCACCCTCGAAGCGGTAGGCGCGCACGGTCAGGTCGTCGCGCTCGAGTCTCTCCTTCACGCGCGCCAGCTCGTCGGGGGCGATGTGCATCCCGCCCGACTTGAACATCGGCAGCGAGGGCTGGGACAGCACGGGCGCGCGCACCGCGGGCTCGAGCATCATCGAGAGCGCGAAGTTTCCGGTGAAGCACATGCCGATCGCGCCCACGCCCTGGCCGCCGCACAGCGGGTGCGCGTGCGCGGCGAGCGCGCGCAGCCAGGCGGTGACCGGGCTCGACTCGTTGGCCGCGAAGGCGCGGAACTCGCGGCTGATGCAGCCGCGGATCATGCTGCCCAGCGCATAGCCCAGGGTCGGAGGGTGACCCGGCTTGCCGAAGAGCTGCGGCATCCAGACCGTGAAGCCCGCGTCGCGCACGCGGCGCGCGAAGCGCGCCACTCCGGCGTAGATGCCCGGCATCTCCGACATCACGATCACCGCCGGGCCGCTGCCCGCGATGAACACCAGCTTGGTCTGTCCCTCGAGAGTCACGTCGCGGCGCTCGAAGTCCGCGAGGTCGTCTCGCACCCGGAGGTCCGGCTCGGCTTCCATGCGTGCCATCATAGCCAGCCGCGAAGCATGCCGTCGGCGATCACTCATGCGGCCGTGGGTCTGGCTCTGGCGCCCGCCTTCTGGCGGCCGGGCGCGCCCCGCCGGCTGTGGCTGCTGGGGGCGCTGGCCGCGGCCGCGCCGGACCTCGACGTGATCGGCTTCCGGCTGGGGGTCGACTACGGTGACCTGCTGGGTCACCGGGGCCTGAGTCACTCGTTGTGCTTTGCGGCGCTGCTCGCGGCGGCGCTCTTGCCGCTGTCGCGCGCCGGGCCGGGCTTCTCGCCGCGCCGCGCGTGGCTGTATCTGTTCCTCGCCAGCGCGTCGCACGGGCTGCTCGACATGGCCACCGACGGTGGACTCGGCGTTGCGCTGTTCGCACCCTTCAGCGCCGCGCGCTTGTTCTTCCCGTTCCGCCCGATCGCGGTGTCGCCGCTGGGCGTGCACGCGTTCTTCGGCGCGCGCGGCGCGGCCGTGATCGCGAGCGAGGCGCTCTGGGTCTGGCTGCCGGCCGCCGCGTTCGCGGCCCTCTCAAGGGCCACTCACGGCTGGCCGAATCGCCCGGGATGCCGAACGCGAAGGGAACGGTCGTCGTCGAGGCGGTGAAGTCGCTCCTGGCCATGCCCGAGCGCGACCGGGTCGAGGCGTACCTTCCGCCCAAGCTCGCGAGCTATCTCACGCAGCGCATCGTGCTCGCGTCGTGGTATCCGCTCGAGGACTACGCGGAGCTGCTGCGCACCATGATGAAGGTGGCCGGCGGCGGGCGCGTGAATCCGTGCGAGAAGATGGGCCGCGACGCGGCGCGCTCGCACATGGAGGGCACCTACCACCGCTTCAGCAAGACCGCGGACCGCAAGGCCGCGTTCACGCTGCTCTCCTCCATGTACGACAGCGGCGACATGCGGGTGCTGGAGCGCGAGGCGGGCCGCGCGGTGGTCGAGGTCCTGAACTTCGCGCTGCCCACGCGCGAGATCTGCGACACGTTCACCGGCTACCAGGCCGAACGCATGAGCATGCTGGGGTTCGACGACGTCGAGGTGAAGCACACCAAGTGCCGCGTGATCGGCGCCCTCTCGTGCGTCTGGGAACTCACTTGGAAGGCGCGCGCCGGCGACCCGACTTAGGGCCGGAGCGAAGGCCGTCCTGAGCGTCGCCGCAAGCACCGGAGCGCACGCCCGGTGGGGCTGGCCCTGATATCCTGGACTGCACGGAGGTGTGCAGTCATGGGCGAGCCGGTCGTCGACACCAGCGCGGGCAGGCTTCGGGGCACCACGGAGCGCGGCATCCACCGCTTCGCGGGCGTGCCCTACGGGGAGCCGACCGGCGGCGAGCGCCGCTTCAAGCCGCCGCAGGCGCGCGCGCCCTGGGCGGGCGTGCGCGACGCCACGGACTTCGGGCCGATCTGCCCGCAGCTCGGGTCACTGGTCGACCGCGCGCAGTCCGACGAGAAGGTCGTCGGCGTGGTGCGCTATCTGCCGCAGAGCGAGGACTGTCTCGTGCTCAACGTGTGGACGCCGGCGATCGCCGACGGCCGCCGCCGTCCGGTCCTGGTGTGGCTGCACGGGCGCGGCTTCAGCGCCGGCGCGGGCTCGGAGTCCATGTACGACGGCGCCAACCTCGCGCGCCGCGGCGACGCGGTGGTCATCACCGTGAACCACCGCCTGAACGCCTTCGGGTATCTGCACCTGGCCGACCTGCTCGGCGAGGAATTCTCCGGCTCGGGCGTCGCCGGGCTGCTCGACGTGGTGCTGGCGCTGCAATGGGTGCGCGACAACGCCGCGGCTTTCGGCGGCGACGCCGGCAACGTCACTCTGTTCGGTGAGTCGGGCGGGGGCGCAAAGGTCAGCACCATGCTCGCGCTGCCGGCAGCGAAGGGACTGTTCCAGCGCGCGGTCGTGCAGAGCGGGCCGGGGCTGCGCGGCGTGGAGCGCGCGGCCGCGCAGGCGTTCAGCGAGCGCCTGCTCGCGGCGCTCGAGATTCCGGCGGGCGACGCGCGCAAGCTGCAGCAGCTCGAGCCGCAGCGCCTGCTCGACGCGATCGGCCGCATGCCGCCCTCTGCGCGCGGCACCGGGCCGTTCCTGCTCGGCTCGCCGGCCATGTTCCAGCTCTCGCCGGTGGTCGACGGGAGTCACTTTCCCGCGCACCCGTTCCAGCCCGAGGCCGCGCCGGCGGGCCGCGACGTGCCGCTCATGATCGGCACCAACCTCGACGAGGCGGCCATGTTCGTCGCCGCCGATCCGAAGCGGCGCCGGCTCACCGAGCAGGAGCTGCACAAACGCCTCGAGCCCATGCTGGGCGACAAGCTCGAGCGCGTGCTCGGCACCTACCGGCGCACGCGGCCCGAGGCCACGCCCTGGGACCTCTACATCGCCATCGCGACCGAGCCTACCCGCATCATGTCGATCCGCATCGCGGAGCGGAAGGCCGCGGCCGGCGGCGCGCCGGCCTACATGTATCTCTTCACCTGGCAGTCCGACTTCATGGGCGGGCTGTTCAAGTCGTCGCACGCGCTCGAGATCCCGTTCGTGTTCGACAACGCCGAGAGCACGCCGATCACCGGCGCGCGCGCCGACCGGCGGCAGCTCGCCGATCTGGTGAGTGAGACCTGGCTCGCGTTCGCGCGCAACGGAGATCCGAATCACGCTGCGATTCCCGCCTGGCGTCCGTACGGCGCGGAGCGGCGAGACACCATGATCCTCGACGTGCCCTGCCGCGCAGAGCAGGCGCCCCGCCAGGAGGAGCTCGACGCGTGGCGGGGCATCGAGGTTCGGAGATAGCCGCGCTGCCCGGCATCGTGCTGGCTGCGGCGCTGCTGGCCGGCTGCACGCTGAATCGCCTGCCGGCCGCGCCGCCCACGGCCGATCCGGTGCCCATGCACGGGGACCGCGTCGCCCTGTGGAAGGTGGGCGCCGTCGAGCCGGTGCTGACCAAGGCCGACGCCTTCACCGAGTTCCGCGCGGCGCAGACGCTGGTCTACACGCTGCGGCGCATCGACCTGTTCCACGAAGTCGACTTCGCGCGGCGCATGCGCTGTCCGATCGACGTCGAGGTCGTCGCGCTGCCCCGCGTCGACGACGTGCAGAGCGAGCCGTTCTGGTTCAGCCTGCTCACGCTCTCGATCAAGATGGACGAGCGTATCTCGATCCCGTTCCACCCCGCGGCCGCGCCCGACGAGCGCATCGAGCTGACCTACGACACCGGGCTGTGGTGGGGGCTCGCGCCGCTCGTGCTCTCGCCGCTGGCGGCGTTCGGCGCGCTGGGTGACTGGACCTTGCTCGACACCGACGATCTCGAGATCCGCCAGCTGCGCGCGCAGCTGATCGCGAAGGGCGGGGTGCTCGAGCGCCACGTCGGCCAGCAGACGCCCGGTCACTGCCCGGAGACACCATGAACAAGATCAATCTCTCCGAGAAGCTCGCGCTGTTCTCGGACCATTGGAACCCGCGCGTGGTCGCCGAGCTGAACGGCCAGCACGTGAAGCTCGTGAAGCTCGAGGGCGAGTTCGTCTGGCACCACCACGAGCACGAGGACGAGCTGTTTCTCGTGCTGCGCGGGGTGCTCGCGCTCCACTTCCGCGACCGGGTGATCGAGCTGCGCGAGGGTGAGCTGTGCGTGGTGCCGCGGGGGGTCGAGCACAAGCCGGTGGCGCGCGGCGAGGCCGCGGTGCTCTTGCTGGAGCCCGCGTCGACCTTGAACACCGGCAACGTGCGCGAAGCGCGCACACGCGAGCAGCTCGAGCGGATCTGACTTGACGCCCGCCGCGGCGCGGCGGGATGATTAGCAAATTGGCTAATCATAGGAGAACGCGCCGTGGCGGAGACCGTGATCTGCATCTACCGCGTGGCCCGGGGCAACGAGCAGGCCTTCACCCGATTGCTCGAGCGGCACTGGCCCGTGCTCCACGAGCTCGGCCTGGTGACCGACCGCCGCCCGACTCACTACCGCGGCGCCGAGCAGGACGGCCGGCCGCTGTTCGTGGAGATCTTCGAGTGGAAGGCGTCCGATTCTTCGGACCTGGCGCCCAAGCACCCCGACGTGATGGAGGTCTGGGAACGCATGGACAAGCTGACCGAAGCGCGCGACGGCCGGCCGAACATGGAGTTCCCGCACGTGCAAGTGCTGGAAGTGCTTGGCAAAGCGTGACGCGGCGCGCGAGCTCGCGGAGCTCGAGCGCGTGTTCGCTTGTCTCGCGCACCCCTCCCGCCGCCAGGTGCTCTTGTCTCTGCACCTGCACGGCGGCACGATGACCGCGGGTGAGATCGCCAGGCGCTTCGACTGCACGTGGCCGACCACGAGCCGCCACCTCCGGCAGCTCGAGGCGGCCGAGCTGGTCACCGTCGAGACCCGCGGCCGCGAGCGGGTCTACGCGGTCAACCACGCGCTCCTGCAGCGGGTGGTCGGGGATTGGCTGACTCGCTTCGACTCGTGACTCGCGCCGGGCGGGTTCCGCTGGCCGCCGTGCTGCTGTTCGCCGCGTGCAGCGGGGTGCCGGTGCGCGTGAACCGCGCCGACCCCGAAGTGGTGCAGCGCGAGGTCACCTCCGACATCCTGAACTCGGACCGCCCGAGCGAGCTGTCCGTCCAGTTCCTGCAGCGCCTGGGCCTGTACGCGGAGTTCCAGGACGACCCGGTGAAGGCGCTGCGCCTGCTGCACCGGGGGCTCGAGCGCACGGGTGACCGCTACCGGCTGTTCGCGCTCTCGGAGCTGTCCTACGCCTACGCCGAGCGCTCGAAGGACCGCAGCTACTATCTCGCCGCCGCCGTCTACGCCTACGCGCTCCTGTTCTCCGAGCTCGACGGTGACCTGCCCCTCGACCCGAGTGACCCGCGGCTGCGCGTGGCTTGTGACCTGTACAACCACGGCCTGGCCGAGGGCCTCGCCACCGGCGACCACGGCGAGTGGGTGATCGAAGCCGGCAAGCAGGCGCTGCCGTTCGGGTCACTCGAGCTCGATGCGGACTCCGCGCCCGTGTCCTGGGGCGGCTACCACCTGGAGCACTTCGTGCCTGCGGCCGACCTGCAGGTCGAGGGCCTGCGCAACCGCTACCGGCGGGCCGGCATCGGCGCGCCGCTGATCGCGGGCTTGTGGAAGGCGGACACCGACCGCGTCGTCGCGGGCCACCGGCGCATCCCGTCGAACTTGAAGGTGCCGGTGACCGGCTTCCTGCGCATCGAGACCCCGCGCGCGGGCTTGATCAGCGGGAAGCTGCGCGGCAAGCTCGAGATGTACTCGGTCGACGACCGGCTGAAGGTCGACGTGGCGCACCGCGAGTGGCCGCTCGAGTTCGAGACCAGCTCGGCGCTGGCCTACACGCTCGGTGAGTCGCGCTGGTGGGACTTCGAGTACGCGGGCTTCTTCTCGGCGGCGGTGAATCCCTGGCACGACAAGAGCAACCGCGACGGGCTGGTGCTGGTCGATCCCTACCGGCCGGGGCACATCCCGATCGTGCTCGTGCACGGCACCGCCTCGAGCCCGGGCCGCTGGGCCGACCTGATCAACGAGCTCGAGATCGACGACCGGATCCTGAATCACTACCAGATCTGGCTCTACATCTACAATACCGGCAACCCGATCGGTTACTCGGCCGGAGTCATGCGCCAGACGCTCGAGCGCGCGGTGCACGAGTTCGATCCCGAGGGCAAGGACGCCGCGCTCCACCGCATGGTGATCGTCGGCCACAGCCAGGGTGGCCTGCTCGCGAAGCTCACCGTGGTCGACAGCGGGCTGCGCTTCTGGAACCAGCTCGCCAAGGTCCCGCCCGACCAGCTCGTCGCCGACGACGCCACCCGCCAGGCGCTGATCAGCTCCACCATCTTCACGCCCGAGCCGTTCGTGCGCCGGGTGGTGTTCGTGTGCACGCCGCAGCGCGGCAGCTATCTCGCCGCCTTCAGCCTGGCCGGCATCGTCGAGTCCTTCATCGACCTGCCCAGCGACCTCACCAAGCGGCTCACCGACGTGGCGTCACTCAACCCCGGCAAGATCGCCTTGCAGTCCATGGAGGCCATGCCCACCAGCATCGACAACATGCGGCCCGGCAGCCCGTTCATCGAGACGCTGGCTTCGCTGCCGATCGCCCCGGGCGTGCACGCGCACTCGATCATCGCGCGCGAGGACCTCGAGGGGCCGCTCGAGGACGCCAGCGACGGCGTGGTGAAGTATGCGAGCGCGCACATCGACGGCGTCGAGTCGGAGAAGATCGTGCACTCGAGTCACTCGGCGCAGGGCCAACCCGACACGATCGAGGAGATCCGGCGGATCCTGCTCCTGCACCTCGAGGAGAAGTGACTTCAGTCCGCCGGGCGTTCGGGGCGCACGGAGCGGTGCTCGCCCGCGGCGAGCTCCAGATCGACGTGGGCGCTCGAGCCGCTCGGCCACTCGAACACCAGGTGGTGTCGGCCCGGCGCCAGCTCGCGCGCTTCGCCGGGCTCGACCGCGAGCGGCTCCGCGCCGTCGATCGCGACCCGGAGCCGCTGATCGGTGGCGAAGTCCACGCGGGCGGTGTCCGTCGGGTGCGCGGAGAGCATGCGCGCGCGCGCGGCCAGGTCCTGCAGCGGGTGGCCGGGCAGGCGCGCGACCAGGCCGAGTCCGCCCGCGCACGCCAGCACGGCCGCCGCAGCAGCCGCACGGCCCCAGCGCCGGCGGCGAAGAGGAGTCTCGGCCGAGAGCACCACGGTGTCGCCTTCGCGCGGCTTGAACACGCCTTCTTCCCACAGCCAGCTCGCCACCTCGAGCCGCGCCTCGGCCGGGAAGGCGCGCAGGCGCGCCTCGAGCAGCCGGCGCACGCGCTGGGCCGACGCCGGCCGCGAACGGGGCCGCGCGCGCACGAGTGACTTGACCAGCCGTGCGAGCCAGCGCGGAACGTCCCGACTCACGCGGCGCGGCGGCTCGTAGCGCTCGCGCTGGATGCGCGTCAGCAGGCTGTCGGTCTCGCCCTGCGCGGGCTCGCGGTAGGGCGGCGCGCCGCACAAGAGCTCGTACAGCACCACGCCCAGGCCGAACAGGTCGCCGCGCGCGTCGACGCGCTCGCCCAAGAGCTGCTCCGGGGCGATGTAGGGCGGCGAGCCGATCGTGGTGCCGGGACGGGTGAGTCCGTCGCTGGTCGCGTCGATCGCGATCCCGAAGTCGGCGATCTTCACGTCGCCGTTGCGGCCCAAGAGCACGTTCGCCGGCTTGAGGTCGCGGTGCACCATCCCGCGCGCGTGGATCGCCTCGAGCCCGCGCGCCAGCTCGAGCGTCACCAGCGCCGCGATGCGCCACGGGAAGCGCTGGGCTCCCGTGAGCGCCTCGCGCAGGTCCACGCCGTCGACGTATTCCTGCGCGATGTAGTGCTCGCCACGCCAGGCGATCCAGTCGTACACCGCGACCACGTTCTGGTGGTGGATCGAGGCCGCAGCGCGCGCCTCGCGCGCGAAGCGCTCGACCAACTCCTCGCTCGAGGAGAGGTCCGGGCGGAGTCTCTTCAGCACCGCCGGCCGGTCGAGCGACTGGTGCCGGCCCAGCAGCACCACGCCCATGCCGCCTGAGCCGAGCTCGCGCTCGATGGCGAAGTTGCCGATGGTGCGCGGGCCCGTGCCGGACATGGAGCGCGGCTGCGAGTCAGTCGAGCGAGTGAGTCTTGGGCGACGCCGCGCGCGTCTCGACCACGTAGCGCAGCTCGATCTGGCCCAGCGCGATGCGGTCGCCGTGCTTCAGCTCGGCCAGCGCCATGCGCGCGCCGTTCACGACCACGCCGTTCGTGCTGCCCAGGTCGCGCACGCGGTAGCCGTTCGAGCCGAGCTCGAGCGCTGCGTGCTGGTGCGAGATCGAGGCGTCGTCGATCACCACCTCGGAGTCCTTGCCTCGGCCGATCGTGACGCGCGGCTTGGTCAGCGTCACCTCGCTGCCGGCAAGCGGACCCGAAGCGAACACCAGCGACACCGCGTGCGTCGCGAGATACCCGTCCCGTCGCTCCGAGCGCGAGACCGGGACCTGGCGCGTCTTCCCGTCCTTCATGGCGCAGACCTCCGACGGGGATGCATCGGAGTCCGGCGGAAGGCTCTTGAGAGGCCCTAATCTCCCAGCACGAAGCCCGACAGGGCCTTCTCGAAGGCCTCCGGGTTGTCGAGCATGACGGAGTGGCCGGCCTTGGGAATCACTGCCAGGCGGCCCTGCTTCAGCACCTCGTCGGCCATCTTGTCGGCCACGTCCGCCGAGAGCACGTCCGACGCGGCGCCGCGCACCACGAGCGCGGGGCAGGGCAGCTTCTCGAGCGCGCTCCACAGCAGCTTGGCCTCGTCGGCCGACCAGCGCGCGAGCTCCTCTTCGTTCTGGCCGCGCCGGGCGCGCATGAACGCCGGGTCGAGCTTGAGCTCGAGCCGGCCGTCGGGCCGCGCGCGCGTCCAGTGAGTGGCGAGCTTCGCCAGGATGTCCGCGCGCGTCGCCGGGTACTGGCGCGCCAGGATGCGCTCGTAGTCTCTCGGCGTCGCGAACGACGGCTCCTGCTGCTGCACGTCGAGCCGGATGCGCGTGGTGCCACGCGCGTCGAGCTCGGGCGCGGAGTCCACGATGACCAGGCCCGCCAGCTTCTCGGGGAACAGGCCCGCGAAGCGCATCGCGACCCGCCCGCCCAGCGAGTGACCGACCAGCACCGCGCGCGCCGCGCCCAATGACTCGAGCGCGGACGCGACGTCGCGCGCCATGGTCTCGTGGTCGTAGCGGCCCTCGGAGTCGCGGTCGGAGTCGCCGTGGCCGCGGTGGTCCAGAGCCAGCACGCGGTAGTGGGGCGCGAACACCGGCGCGCACCAGTCCCACACGTGCGCGTCGTTCGAGAAGCCGTGCAGGAACAACAACAGCGTTCCCTCGCGGCTCCACTCCAGTGCGTGCAGAGTGAGTCCGTGAGTCCCCGGCAGGCGCAGCGACGTGGGCTCCATCGCGCGCATTCTACACGCTCAGTCGACGCCGCCCGGGTCGACCCCCTGCGCGCGCAGCCGGGCGCGCGCCGAGGCCCGCAGGCCGCCGATCACGCGCTGCGCCTCGTCGCGCAGCCGCGTGCGATCGCCGGCGCTCAGCCCCTCGACCGGGATCGGCGCGCCGATCTCGAGCACCACCGGTGCCGGCGCGAGCCACACCCGACCCGGCGGCCAGATCGGGAAGGTGCCCGCGACCGCGATGGGCAGGATCGGCAGCTTGAAGTCGAGCGCGGTCGCGAACGCGCCCATTTTGAACTCGCGGTAGGAGCCGTCGCGCGCGCGGTTGCCTTCGGCGAAGAACAGGATCGAGACCTCGGCCGGGCGCTCCGACATGCCGGCCTGCACCCGGCGCACGTCGTTGCCGGAGCGTGCGCGCTCGACCGCGATGTTTCCGGTGCGCCGGAGCGCCGGTCCGAACACCGGCACCGACAAGAGCTGCTGCTTCAAGACGAAGCGGATCACGAGCTCGGGCAGCGAGGACAGGATGACCGGCGGGTCCCAGTTGCTCTCGTGATTCGAGACCACCACGTAGGCCTGACCGGGGCGGATGTGCTCGCGCCCGCGCACCTCGATGCGCGTGCCGGCCACGGTCACGCAGGTGCGCGCGAAGCCCACGTAGTAGCGGTGCGCCTGGCGCGGGCTCGCACCGAAGAGTGCGTGGAAGAACGCGCCTGCGCTCCACATCATGAGCGCGAGCGGCAAGAGCACGATCGCGCCGACGCCGCGCAAGAAGCGCTCGATCGGCCCCGGTCTCCCCATCGGCGAAGAGACTAGCGAGTCGGCCATAATGCGCCGGTGAAGCGGCTGAGCTTCTGGGGCTGGGGGTACGAGGGCGCGGGGCCGGACGACGCCGCCCGCGAGCGTCTGGCGAAGTCGCTGGGCGAGCGCTTCGCGCGTCCGCTCGCGCCCGCGCCGTTGCCGCGCATCGAGGAGATCGCGCTGCCCGCGCCGCGCACCCACGCGCCCGCGGCGCTGGCTCCGATCGCGAGCGCGGACCCGCACGAGCGCGCGCGTCACACCTACGGCCGGAGCTACCGCGATGCGGTGCGCGCGCAGCGGCGCGACTTCGCACACCCGCCCGACTGGGTGGCGTTCCCGAGAAACGAGGCCGACGTGATCGCGGTGCTCGAGCACTGCGGCCGGGTCGGCGCGGCGCTGATTCCCTTCGGCGGCGGCTCCAGCGTGGTGGGCGGCGTGGAGACCGCGGTCGACGGTGACTACCGCGGCGTGGTGACTCTCGATCTCTCGCGCATGGCCGCGGTGCGCGAGATCGACCGCGCATCGCGCGCGGCGCGCATCGAGGCCGGCGTGCTCGGCCCCGCGCTCGAGGACCAGCTGCGGCCCCACGGACTCACCTTGCGCCACTTCCCGCAGTCGTTCGAGTTCAGCTCGCTGGGCGGCTGGATCGCGACGCGCAGCGGCGGTCACTTCGCCACGCGCTACACGCACATCGACGACTTCGTCGAGTCCGTGCGCGTGGTGACTCCCGAGGGCGTGCTCGAGACGCGCCGCCTGCCGGGCTCCGGCGCCGGCCCCGCGCCCGACCGGCTGTTCATCGGCTCGGAGGGGACGCTGGGCGTGATCACCGAGGCCTGGATGCGCCTGCAGGACCGGCCGACGCGGCGCGCGAACGCGGCCGTGCGCTTCGAGAGCTTCGCGGCGGGCGTGGCGGCGGTGCGCGCGCTCTCGCAGTCGGGGCTCGAGCCCGCGAACTGCCGGCTGCTCGATCCGGGCGAGGCACTGACTTCGGCGGGCGGCTCGGGCAAGGAGTCGATCCTGGTGCTGGGCTTCGAGTCGCACGACCACGACCTCGAGCCCTGGATGCGGCGTGCGGCCGAGCTGTGCCGCGACCACGGCGGCGTGGTGCCCGAGGACGCCGTGCGCACGCGCAGCGACTCCGCAGTGACTCGCGAGGGCAGCGCGGGCGCGTGGCGCAGCTCGTTCATCGGCGCGCCGTACCTGCGCGACGCGCTGGTCTCGATCGGCATTCTGGCCGAGACCTTCGAGACGGCAGTCACCTGGGACCGCTTCGAGCGCCTGCACGCGCGCGTGATCGACGAGGTCGGCGGCGCGCTGCGCCGCGTGTACGGCGCCGGCACGATCACCTGCCGCTTCACGCACGTGTATCCCGACGGCCCGGCGCCCTATTTCTCGCTGCTCGCGCCGGCCACGCGCGGCTCGGAGCTCGAGCAGTGGGCCGAGGTGAAGGCCACCGCCAGCCGCGTGCTCGGCGAGGAGGGCGCGACCATCACCCACCACCACGCGGTCGGCCGCGACCACCGCGACGGCTACGACCGCGAGCGCCCGGAGCTGTTCGCGCGCGCGCTGCGCGGCGCCAAGCGCGAGCTCGACCCGCACTGGCTGCTCAACCCCGGGGTGTTGTTCGACCGCGCGTAGGAGGGAATCATGGGCGACGAGTATCGGACGCTGCTGGTGAGTCGCGAGGCGGGCGGCCTCGTGCTCTGCACCTTGAACCGGCCCGAGGTGCTGAACGCGATGAGCCCGCAGCTCGTCGAGGAGCTGCACCAGTTCCTCGACCGGCTGCACGACGACACCGAGGCGCGCGTGGTGATCCTGCGCGGCGCCGGCCGCGGCTTCTGCGCCGGGCTGGACCTGAAGGCGCAGTCGGGCTCGAGCTCGACCCTCCGCCCGAGTGTCTCGGCCAGCCTGCGTGGGCAGCACCGGATCGCGGAGCTCGTGATCAAGATGCGCCGGGTCGCGCAGCCGTTCATCGCGCTGGTGCACGGTCCGGCCTCGGGCGGCGGCTTCGCGCTCGCCCTGGCCAGTGACATCCGCATCGCGGGTGAGTCGGCGCGCATGAACGCGGCCTTCATCCGCATCGGCCTGGGCGCCTGCGACATCGGCGCTTCGTACTTCCTGCCGCGCATCGTGGGCTCGTCGGTGGCGGCGGAGCTGCTGCTGACGGGCGGCTTCATCGAAGCGCCGCGCGCGCTGGCGACGGGCCTGGTGTCGCGCGTGGTGCCGGACGCGGAGCTCGAGAAGGCCGGCCGGGCGATGGCGGCCGACATCCTGCGCAACTCCCCGGTCGGCGTGCGACTCACGAAGGACTGTCTCAACTGGTCGATCGACGCGCCTACACTCGAAGCTGCGATCGCCATGGAGGACCGGAACCAGATCCTGGCCTCGCAGAGCGGTGACTTCCGCGAAGGCGTTCGGGCGTTTCTAGAGAAGCGGCCACCGAAGTACAGCGGAGACTGATCGAGATCAGACGCGCGGTTGCGCTTCGCGGGGCCAGGCATCAGCCCCTCCTCGCGGGTCCCTTCTCGTCGAAGACTCCTGCGAAACCCACTCGTCGGGGCAGATGCCCGGCCCCGCTCGCGGACGAGCTGGTTCGTATTCCCCCTTTAGGTGAGAACGCGTCGACGATTGGGCCGGCGCGCGTTCCCGGTCCGCGTTCGATCACTTTGCAGGCTCGCGCCGCATCGGGCTCGCGGCGGATCGATCTGCCTGCGCGGACGATGAGTCGGAGTCGGATCGGTCGTCGACGCGGACTCTATTTTGTTTGTGTGCCGGCTGGGTGTCATTCGCGCGCGCGGCCGGGGCAAAACCCGGAGGGAGCGTCTGCAGGGTACTCCCGAAGCAGCGACCGAGGGTTTTAGCCCGGAGCGCGGCGCGCAGAGATGCTCTTAGGAATCTTTCTCGATCGCGAGATACAGCGTTCCATCGCCGCGCTGGACCAGGAGGACTGCGGAGTCGTTGTTCTTGCCCAGGGCGTCCTTCAGCTGCTTGGGGTTGGCGATCTCGACCCGGTTGGCTTCCAGGATGACGTCGCCCCGGCGCAGGCCGGCGCGGGCGGCGGCGGACTCGGGGTCGACGGAGGCGACGACCACGCCCTTGGTGTTGGAGGAGAGGCCGAGCTGGCTCGCGATCTCGTCGCTCATCGGAGAGACCTCGAAGCCCCAGTCACTGTCGGTCTGCTCGTCGGAGGCGGGCTGCACCTCCTCTTCCTTCATCTTCTCGAGCGTCGCCTTCAGCTTCTTCTCCTTGCCGTCGCGCAGGATCACCACGTCGACCGCGCTGCCGGGCGGGGTGCTCGCCACGATGCGCGGCAGGTCGTCGTAGTCCTTGATGTCGCGGCCGTCGAACTTCGTGATCACGTCGCCGCGCTCGAGCTTGGCCTTCGAAGCCGGGCTGTCGTCGAAGACCTGGCCGACCAGGGCGCCGTGCGAGTCGGAGATCTTGAAGGTCTTGGCGAGCGCCGGAGTGACTCGCTGGATCTGCACGCCGAGCCAGCCGCGGGTGACCGAGCCGTGCTCGAGCAGCTGCGGCAGGAGCTGCTTGGCCATGTTGATCGGAATGGCGAAGCCGATGCCCTGGCCGTTGGCGGCGATCGCGGTATTGATGCCGATCACGCGGCCCTTCATGTCGCAGAGCGGACCGCCGGAGTTGCCGGGGTTGATGCTGGCGTCGGTCTGCAGGAAGTCGTCGTAGGGGCCGGCGATCTGCTCGCCGCCGAAGTTCGAGCGGCCCTTCGCGGACAGGATGCCCACGGTCACCGTGTGGTCGAGGCCGAACGGGTTGCCGATGGCCATGACCCAGCTGCCCACGCGCAGGTGCTCGGAGTCACCGAGCGGCACGGTGGCGAGCGGCTTGTCGGCCGAGACCTTGATCAGCGCGAGGTCGGTCTTGGGGTCGCGGCCGATGATCTTCGCGTCGCGCTCGGTGCCGTCCTCGAACACCGCGACGACTTTGTCGGCGCTCTCGACCACGTGATTGTTGGTCACGATCAGGCCGTCCGAAGACACGACGAAGCCCGACCCGGTCGAGGGCACGCGGAACTGGTGCGGCGTGTGCGGCTTCTCGCCGGGCTTGCGCTGCTGGCCGAAGAACTCCTCGAACAGCTCCTCGGGGCCGCCCTTCATGCTCTGCTTGCGCTCGACTTTGATGTTCACGACCGCGGGAGACACTTTCTCGGCCAGGTCGGCGAACGAGTCGGGCCGGCCGGACGCATCTCCGGGCTCGCCTTCGGTCCAGAACGGCTTCGGGACCTCGGCGGACGCGCGCTGCAGCGGCGCGGCGATGCCGGCCAGCAGCAAGAGTGCGCTGCACAGCGAAACGAGATGACGAGAGGCCTTCGACATGTCTTCTATCTCCTTGGCTCTGCCGATTCGACGCTCACCAGAGCTCGAGCATCACGCTGCCGATTCCACGGCCGCGCTGAACCACGACCACGACCCCGTCCTGGCCGAGAATCCTGGGGATCGCCTTGCGCAGGGCGCTCCGGTCATCGATGCGATCCTGCCCCAGCTTGAGCACGAGGTCGCCGGGGCGCAGGCCGCGCTCCTCGGCGGCGCTGTGCGGCACGACGCGCTGCACCACCAGGCCATGGTCGGACTGGAGCTTGTACTGCTTGGCCAGCGCGGGCGTGCGCTCGGCCAGGTCGAGCCCGAGCAGCACCTGCGCGAGCTCGTCGGCGCGGGCCTCGGGGAAGGGCGCGGCCTCGAGCTCGAGCGCGAGCTTGTGACCGCTGCGGTCGAGCGACACGCGCGCGCGGTCGCCGACCGTGATGCTGCGCGAGATCTCGTAGAACTCGCGGCGCGAGTGCACGGGCGACCGGTCGAGGTCGGTCACGATGTCACCGCGCTGGATCCCGGCCGACGCCGCGGGGGTTCCCTCGAAGACGTTCGAGACCAGCACGCCCGTGGCCTGGTCCGAGCCCATGGCGTCGCGCAGCGCGGGAGTCAGCTCCTGCAGCCAGATGCCGAACCAGGTCGCCTGCACCTCGCCGTGGGCGATCAGGTCGTTCACGATCCGGCGCGCGCGGTTGATCGGGATCGCGAAGCCGATGCCCTGCGCGTTGCCGAGGATCGCGGTGTTGATGCCGATCACTTCGCCGTCCATGTTGAGCAGCGGACCACCCGAGTTACCGGGGTTGATGCTGGCATCGGTCTGCAGGAAGCCGTGGTACTCGCGGCCGTCGCCCCGGATCGAGCGATTGGTGGCAGACAGCACGCCGGTGGTGACGGTGCTGTTCAGGCCGAAGGGGTTGCCGATCGCGATCACGCTCTCGCCGATCATGAGGTCGTCGGAGTCGCCGAGCTTCGGCGTGGGCAGGGGATCCTGTGTCTTGATGCGCACCACTGCGAGGTCGGACGCGGGGTCTCCGCCCACCAGCTCCGCGTCGAATTGCCGGCCATCGGACAGCGTGACGCGGATCTGTGTAGCGCCTGCGAGCACGTGTTCGTTGGTGAGTACGAAGCCATCCTTGGTGATGATCACGCCCGTTCCCAGGCTCTGCGCGGTGCTCGCGCGCGGGTTCATGAAGCGGCGGAAGAACTCGTCGAACATGGGGTCGCCGCGCAGGAACGGATTCGCCTGGTCTACGACAACCTGGGTGGAGGTGATATTCACGGTGGCGGGCGTGGCGCTCTCGACCGCGGCGACCACCGGCGTGCGCCGCGACTCGCGGTCGGCGCGGGCGGCAAGTGCGGGCCAGAAGGCCGCAGCGCAGGCCGCGAAAACGAGCAGGGACGGGCGCATGGGGGCTGCACGCTAGGGCATTTGGCAATGGCGAGAAAGAGCGGCGAGACGCGGGCGCGCGCCCCCGGGCGGGTCAACTGGATCGGCGAGCACACGGACTACAACGGGGGCCTGGTGCTGCCGGCGCCGATCGACCTGGACACGCGCGTGCGCGTGGCGCTGCGCGACGACCGGCGGGTGACCGGGCGCTCGCGCGAGCGCCCGGACGCGGCGGCCGAGCTCGACGCGCCGCCCGCCAGTGACTGGCTCGACTATCCGCGCGGCATGGCGCGTGCGCTCGCGGCTGCCGGCTGGCTGCCGGAGAGTGGATTCGAGTTGCACGTGGAGAGTGACTTGCCGCAGGGCGCGGGTCTCTCGAGCTCGGCGGCGCTGCTCGCGGCCAGCGCCCTGGCGCTCCTGGCTGCGGCAGGACGCCACGTGGCGCCCGAAGAGCGGCCGGAGCTCGCCCGCCTGTGCCAGCGCGCCGAGAGCGAGTTCGCGGGCGTCCCGTGCGGGCTGATGGACCACTACGCGGTGCTGTGCGGCCGGCGCGACAGCGCGCTCTGGCTCGACTGCGCCACGCTGGAGACGCGCGCCGTGGAGCTTCCCGACTCACACGCGATCCTGATCTTCGACACGGGCGTGGAGCGCAGCCTGCGCGCCGGCAAGTATGCCGAGCGCCGCGCCGAGTGCGCGCGCGCGCTGGCGGGCGCTCAGGCGGCGCTGGCCCGGCCGCTGGCCTCGCTCTCGCAGCTGGCAGCCGCCGAGCTGCCCCGGCTGGCCGGCGCGCTCGACCCGGTGGCCCTGCGCCGCGCGCGCCACGTCGTGAGCGAGAACCGGCGCGTCGCGGAGTTCGCCGAGGCCGTCGCGCGCGGCGACCTCGCAGCGGCGGGCGAATGCCTGTTCGCCTCGCACGAAAGCCTGCGCGACGACTACCAGGTGAGCTGCCCCGAGGCCGACGCGCTGGTGGCCGACTCGCGCGCACTCCTGGGCTGTGCCGGCGCGCGCATGACCGGCGCGGGCTTCGGCGGCTGCACCCTGCACTGGGTCGACGCGGCGCACGCGGACGCCTTCGCGCAGGCGCTGGGCGGGCGCTTCCGCGCGCGCTTCGGCCGCACGCCGAGACACTGGCGCGCGATGCCCGGCACGCCGGCCGAGCTCTCAAGCGCCTAGCGCGCGCTCGGGCTGGTGCCGGCCGACTTGTCGCCGCGAGTCACGGCGCGCGGAGACAGAAGCAGGAAGCGCGTGTCGTCGCCGCGCAGCGCGCGCACCAGGAACGGCTTGTCGCTGGGCAGACCGCCCAGCGCCTTGCGGAACTCGTCGAGCGTGGCGACCCGAGACTTCTCGAGCTCCACGATCAGGTCGCCGCGCTCCATGCCCGCCTCGTCGGCCTCGGATCCGCTCTCCACGTACGACACGAGCACGCCCTCGCGCTGCGGCAGACGCTGGCCGCGGAAGCTCGACTCGGTGACTTCCTCCACGGTGAAGCCGTGCTGGGTCTCCTGCTCGTCGGGCACGAACTTGGGCTGCGTGGTGAGCGAGGCGTGCAGCGTCTTGCTCGCGCCGCCGCGCACGATTTCGATGTTCACGGCGCGACCCGCGCTGCGCTGCGCGACCAGGCGCTGGAACTGGCCCAGGTCCTCTTCCTTCTCGGCGTGGAGTGTCTCGCCGTCGAACTTGGTGATCACGTCGCCGACCTGGAGCCCCGCGTGCTCGGCCGGCGAGTCGTGCGCCACCGAGCCCACCACCACGCCGTGCACGCCGGGCTCGCCCCAGTATCGGGCGAGGTCGCGCGGCAGCGGCTGCAGAGTGACTCCCAGGTAGCCGCGCGCGATCCGGCCCTGGTCGAGCAGGTCGCCGGCCACACGCTTGGCGGTGTCGATCGGGATGGTGAAGCCGATGCCGCGGCCCTGGCCGCGCGAGTTGATGCCGATCACCTCGCCCTTCAAGTTGATCAGCGGGCCGCCCGACGAGCCGTGGTCGATCATGGCGTCGGTCTGGATGAAGTCGTTGAGCAGCTGCTCGGTGCGCAGGTCGCGGCCCTTGGCAGACACGATGCCCAGTGACACCGAGCCCTCGAGGCCGTACGGGTTGCCGATCGCGATCACC
>DATKAO010000092.1 GCA_035498015.1 Myxococcota bacterium | reverse complement strand
CACCTCGCTCGCCTCGACCACCGACGACCTCGAGTTCTCGAAGGACAGCGGCACCACCTGGACCTACGTGCCCGTGGCGGGCGCGAACGGCTGTGACACCCAGGTGACCAACGTGCGCGTGAACCTGAAGGGCACCTTCGTGGCAGACACGGCGACCCCGGATCCGAGCTTCGCGCTGCGCTTCCGGATCTGCGTGAAGTGACTCGCAGGGCCCGCTGCGCGGGCTGGCAGACGACACCCAGCCCGAACGGACTCAGAACAGAGGTTCGAGCTTGGCCGCGGTGCCGACCGCGTGCAGGCGCAGGCCCGTCGCGTCCGAGTCACTCGCGCGCGCGAACGGGTCGAGCGTGACTTCCAGCCCGACCACCGCGTTGGCGCCGAGCAGGCGCGCCTTGTCGCGCAGCGACTCGAGCAGCTCGCGCTCGGCCTTGGTCCACGCCGACGACCGGTCCTCGACCTGGTCATCTTGTAGAAACAGCTCCGAGCTGATCGGGCCGAAATACGCCGCCGCGCGCGTGCCGCTGACCCAGGGCGACGTGTACAGCTCCACGTCGTTCTCGGAGTTCAGCGGAATCTGCGTCTCACCCACGGTCATGGGTATCGGCGCCCGAGCGGCCGGACTGTATGTAGATTCGGGGGCTTGCATGCGTTGTTCGACTCCGGGGACTCCCGGTATCCTCGCCGCCCTTCCGGGGGAGTTGCCGGTGCATCCGAAGTCTGGTGTTGCATCTCTCGTGCGCACCCTCTGCGTGGCGCTGATGGCGTTCGCGGGGGCGGACTGCGGCGGTCGCGCCCCGGACGACGCGGCCCGCGCGGCGGCCACGGCGGGCGTCGCCCCCATCGTGGAGCGGGCGGAAGCCGCCGCAGCCCACGGTGACCTCGACGGCGCGATCGGCGGCTACCAGCAGGCGATCGAACGCACGCCCTGGAACGACCGCCTGCGCAGCCAGCTCGTGGCCGCCTACGCGAGCCGGGCCGAGGCCAAGCGGCGCAAGCCGGGTGGGGCGAAAGGCCTGGCGCTGGCCGAGAAGGACCTGCGCGCGGCGCGCGAGCTGGCGCCGGACGACGCGAGCGTCACGCGCAGCCTGGCGTCGGTGCTGTTCGAGCGCGCGGCCTTCGAGACCGATGATGCCCTGGCCGAGGAGCTCCGGGCCGAGGCCACGGCGCTCGCGCCCGACCTCGCGGCCCAGACCCCCGCGGTGCGGCTGCCCGTCGAGCGGCGCCTGGACCTGGCCTACGACCTGATCGACCGCGGCTCGATCGACGCGGGCATCGACCAGCTGCGCGCCGTGACGCGCGAGTACCCGCAGAACGCCCAGGCGGCGCGCATGCTCGCCCAGGCGCTGGTGCGCCTCGGCGGCGAGCAGACGCAGAGCCGCGACTACGACGGCGCGCAGGAGAGCTACACCGAAGCGGTCGCCGAGTACGCCCGGCTCTTGCCGTGCGACGGCGCGCGCTGTGACTCGAGCGAGCTCGAGCTCGCGCACCGCAACCGGATCCTGTCGTCGCTCGACGCGCAGCGGCCCGAGCGCGCGCGCGCCGCGTTCGCGGAGGCCCAGGCCATCGGGCTGCACCTGGACGACCTCGCCCAGCGCTTCCCGGAGCTCCGCCAGACGCCCTGAGCGCCCCGCCTGCTATGCTGCGCCCGGACTCCATTGGGAGGATTTCGCGATGGCCACCCACGGTGGAAAGCTCGCCGCCCGGGCTCTGAAGCTGGCCGGCGTCGACTGCATCTTCACGCTGTCCGGCGGACACATCATGCCGATCTACGACGGCGCGCTCGACGAGGGCATCAAGATCATCGACGTGCGCCACGAGCAGGCCGCCGTGCACGCGGCCGACGCCTACAGCCGGCTGAACCCGGACAAGGTCGGCTGCGCGATCGTGACCGCGGGGCCCGGAGTCACCGACGGAGTCACCGGCATCGCGAACGCCTGGCGCGCGAACAGCCCGATCCTGGTGATCGGCGGTCAGGGGCCGTTCTCGAACCTGCGCCGCGGGTCACTCCAGGAGATGGACCACGTGTCCATGATCCGCCCGATCTCGAAGTGGGCCGACGCCTGCTACGACACGTCGCGCATTCCGGAGTACATCGAGCTGGCGGTGCGCCACGCCACCTCGGGCATTCCCGGCCCCGCGTTCCTCGAGATTCCCATGGACGTGCTGATGGGGCCCGGTGACTTCGCCAAGGCCTGGTTCCCCAAGTTCCGGCGCGCCCCGCGCCAGGCGCCCGACCGCGCCGACGTCGTGGCGGCGCTCGAGATCCTGGCCGGCGCGCAGCGCCCGATCATGATGGCGGGCACGAGCGTGAAGTGGTCGCAGGGCGGAACCGCCATGCGCCGCTTCGTCGAGGAGACACGCCTGCCGACCTTCCTGAACGGCATGGGCCGCGGGCAGCTCCGCTTCGACGACCCGCAGTTCATGAACCGCTCGCGCAAGGAAGCCATGTCGAAGTGCGACGTGTTCGTGCTCGCGGGCTCGCCGCTCGACTTCCGGCTGCGTTTCGGCAAGGCCATCCCGGCCAACGCCAAGATCATCCAGCTCGAGATGGAGAACACGCTCGTCGGGCAGAACCGCTCGGCCGACGCGGCCGTCGTGGGCAACCTCGGGATCGCCTTCGAGCAGATGCTGCAGGTCATGAAGGAGGAGTCGCTGAAGCTCGACTTCCACGCCTGGCGCGACGAGCTGCGCGCGCTCGAGCAGAAGATCGAGAAGGGCTTCGAGAGCGAGCTCAACTCGAACGAGGTCCCGATCGACCCGCTGCGCATGTGCCGCGAGATCCGCGACTTCATCGACGAGGACACGATCCTGATCGGCGACGGCGGCGACATCGTCGCGCAGGCCGCGAAGGTCGTGCCCGTGATGAAGGAGAACTGCTGGATGGACCCGGGCCCGCTCGGCACCCTCGGCGTTGGCATGCCGTTCGCGCTGGCCGCGAAGGTCTCCTTCCCCGAGAAGAAGGTGCTGATCATCTACGGCGACGGCTCGTTCGGCCTGAACGGCTTCGAGTACGACACCGCGATCCGCTTCAACCTGCCGATCGTGGGCATCGTGGGCAACGACGCGGCCTGGGGTCAGATGCTGCGCCCGCAGATCGGCATCTACGGCAAGGAGCGCGCCGTCGCGACTTACTTGAACTACACGCGCTACGACAAGGTGGTCGAGGCGCTGGGCGGTCACGGCGAGTTCTGCGAGCGGCCGGAGCAGATCCGGCCCGCGCTCGAGCGCGCGTTCGCGTCGGGCAAGCCGGCGCTCGTGAACGTGGTGATCCGGCGCGACGAGACGGAGCCCAAGGGCAGCACGTACGTCTGACTCCGGGTTCGGAGACCCGGACTGGGGACCGAGCGTGGCGGGCGCACCCGCCGGGGGCCATCCGCTCGCGAACGACGGCTGCCGCGGACTCGCGTTGCGCGACTCCGTGACCTTCGCGGGCGCGCGCATCGACGCGCTGGTGCGCTGCGACGGCGCCGTGCTCACCACGCGCGCGCCCGACGCGACACGCTTCGGTGTCGCCCAGGTGCGGCGCCTGCTGACCGTGGGCGCGCTCCGAGTGACTCACGTGGTGTTCGCGCCCGCAAGCTCCCGCGCCCTGCTCCTGGGGCTGGCGCGGCTCGAGAACGCCGGCAGCGAGCTCGTGGCGGTGGAGTACACGGAGATCTGGGACCTGCCGTCGGGTGAGTACCGCGTGGCGCCGGCCGCCTGCGAGCGGCGCTTCGGCGGGCACGTGTTCGCGCTGGCCGAGGCTTCGGACGCCACGCGCGCGCTCGCGCCCGAGGCCGAGCCCGCGCGCGGCCTGGCGCTCGACGTGACCGTCGCCCTGCCGCCGCGCGCGCAGCGCCAGCTGGCCTTCGCCTACGCCGCGCTGCCGGACGACGAGGACACCGGCGCGCTGGTGCGCGCCTGGCGCGGCCAGGTGCCGGACGAGCTCGTGCGCATCGGCCGCTCCGCAGCCAGCGTGGAAGCCTACCGCGAGCGGCGCCGCTACCCTGCCCCGCCATGAAACGCATCGCGCTCCTGGCCGGGCTCGCCCTCCTGTCACTCGTGACCGCGCGCGCCCGCGCCGCAGACACCAGCAGCGACATCGCCGCGGAGACCGCGCGCACGATCGAGGAAGGCGCGCACGTCGCGAACTTCTGGTGGCTCCCGCCCGAGTACTGGATCCGGACCGCGAACGAGCTGTCGATTCCCGACGAGGAGCGCGCCAAGGTCGCGCGCATCTTCCGCGACTACGTGATCGTGGGCGCGCTCGATGCGGACCTGTCGGAGAAGAAGAAGCCCGCGATGGCCTCGATCGCCGACGTGGTGAAGCGCGCGCGCTTCTCGCGCGACGGCCAGACGCTCGAGGTGCTGCACGAGGTGAACCCCGACGTCTCGAAGCTCGTGCCCACGCTCGTGTACCTGCTGCGGAACTCACTCGGCCCGCTGGGCGACGGGCTGCGGCTCCTGCCGCTCGCGAACGTCGACCCCAAGGGCAACCCGTATCTCACCGCCGGCACGCGCGGTGAGCTCGTGCTCCAGTATCGCTTCAAAGAGGACGGCCCCGCGCACGACATCCGCTGGCACGCGCCGCTCACCTCGGTGGCCGGCGTGCGCAAGTGTCCGAAGGGCGGCGAGCCGCTGGAAGCGAGCTGGACCTACTGCCCCTGGCACGGCGTGAAGCTGCCGGACCTGCCCGAGCAGAAGCCTTAGAGCCTCGGTCAGTCCGCGGCCACGGGAGCGAACGCCAGATCGAAATCCACGGGGATCGCCCCGGACAGCGACTCGTGGCCGCACACGGCCCGGAGCGCGGCGAGCTGCGCGTCCATGCCGAGCTCGTGCACCGAGAGCACGAGCGGCGCCTCGTTGCGCACGTGCAGGTGGTTCTGCACGTCGCGCGACACGCGCGCGGCGAGCTTGAGCGGGACCGTGGCGCCGTGCAGCGACAAGGTTCCGGCCAGCTCGATGCGCGCGCTGCCGCCGGGCTCGGGCAGTGTCTCGGCGATCGGCAGCCCGCTGACCTCGAAGCGCGCGAGCGGGAAGCTCGCGACCTCGAAGAAGTGGCTGCGGATGTTCTCGTCGCGCGCCGGGTTCCCGGTGTCGGTGCTGCCGAGCTTCACCTCGACGAAGCCGGTGCGCTTCGCGGCATCGTAGGCGCCTTCGAGCGTGGTGAACGTGCCGGGCACGGCGACGGCGTCGTTCTTGATGCCGATGAAGTGCAGCGCCGACTCCGCGGGCACGAGCCGCCACACACCCGACACGTCACGGTGTCGGACCAGCGCGCAGCCCGACGCGCCGAGCGCGACCGCCAGCAGCAGCGCAGCCCGAGCTCTCACTTCGCGGCGGCCACGCACGCCTCGACCACGTCGAGGCCGTGCGACAGGTCGCCCTCGGGGATGTTGAGCGGCGGGAAGATGCGCAGCACCCGGTCGGCGGTCAGGTTCACGAGCACGCCCTGGTCGCGCATGGCCGCGTGCGCCGCGGCCGCGGCTTCGGGCTTGCGCATGACCACGCCGATCAGGAGCCCGAGCCCGCGCACCCCCTCGACCTGCTGCTCGTGCTTGGCCGCGAACGCCGCCAGGCGGGCGAGTGTCTCCTTGCCGAGCATGGCCGCGCGCTCCACGAGCTTCTCGTCCTCGATCACCGTCATGACCGCGACGCCGGCGCGGCAGGCGAGCGGGTTGCCCGCGTAGGTGCCGCCGTGGTCACCGGCCTGGACCGCGCCCATCACGGCCTCGGTCGCCATGAAGCCGGCCAGGGGGAAGCCGCCGCCCACGCCCTTGCCGTAGGTCAAAATGTCGGGCACCGCGCCGCCATGCTCGCAGGCGAACCAGCGGCCCGTGCGGCCGATGCAGGTCTGGATCTCGTCGGCGATCAAGAGCGCGCCCGCCGAGTGACACACGTCGGCCGCGCGCTTCAGGTAGTCGACCGGCGGCACGACCACGCCGCCCTCGCCCTGCACGGGCTCGACGATGAACGCGGCGTGCTCCGGAGTCAGCGCCGCGCGCAGCGCGTCGACGTCGCCGTAGGGGATGAACGTGGCCTCGCGCACGATCCCCCGCCACGGGCCGCGGTACTTCTCCTGGCCCAGACAGCCCATCGCGCCCAGCGTGCGGCCGTGGAAGCTGTTCACGGTGGAGACGAAGCGGCTGCGGCCGGTGGCGCGCGCGGCGAGCTTGAGCGCGCCCTCGTTGGCCTCGGCGCCGCTCGAGGTGAAGAACGTCCGGTGCATGCCGCCCGGGGCCACGCGCGCCAGCCGCTCGGCCAGGTCGAGCTGCGGCTTGGTGTAGACGTTGTTGGTCGTCTGCATCAGCGTGCGCGCCTGGTCCGCGATGGCGTCGGCCAGCGCCGGATGGCAGTGACCGATCGAAGTGACTCCCCAGCCCGCGGTGAGGTCGACGTACTCCTTGCCGTCGACGTCCCACACGCGCGAGCCCTGGCCGCGCTCCAGCGCGATGGGCCAGCGCCGGACGGTCGGCAGGAACACCCGTTTCTCTCGGCTCACCAGTCGGTCGTACTTCTCGGACATGATTCCACCTCTCGGATGCGATCAGATCATGGGATCGGGCGACGCGGGTCTCGGAACTCGGTGTCGGTCCCGCCGGCCGGCGTCGATCGCGAGGCGGATCTATCCGTGCCGGAGGGACCCCGTACGGGCGCGACGCACGACCGCCGCGGCCGGCATCGGGGCCGGCGCGAAGTCGCGAACACACTCTGCCAACGGGACCAGCATCGGCCGCGCAGAATGCGGCAGGCGGAAAGGCGTGTCAATCTCGGCGCGTGCGCCTGCTCGCCCTGACCCCGCGCCTGCCCTACCCGCCGGTCGGCGGTGACAAGCTGCGCGCATACGAGTTCCTGGCGCGCCTGTCCGCGCGCCACGAGATCCATCTGTGCTCGTTCGTCGCGGACCAGGCCGAGCTCGAGCACGGGCGGGCGCTGCAGGCCCGGCACCCGAGTATCTCGCTCGACACGGTCGTGCTGCCGGTGTGGCGCTCGCGGCTCAATACACTGATCGGTGTCGCATCGGCGCTGCCGCTGCAGGTGCACTATTACCGCTCGCGGCGCATGCGGGCGCTGGTCGCGCGCACGCTGGCCGAGCGCCGCTTCGACGCGGTCTACGTGCACCTGCTGCGCATGGCGCAGTACGTGGAGCGCGCGCCGCTGCGCCGCGTGCTCGACATCACCGACGCGATCTCGCTGGTCTACGACCGCGCGCGCGCCATGCAGCGCGGCGCATTCCGGCCGATCTTCGCGCTCGAGGTCCCGAGGCTGCGCCGCTACGAGACACGCCTGGTGCGCGCCTTCGACGCGACGGCGGTGATCTCCGACGTGGACCGCGACGTGCTGGCGGCCAAGGGCGCGCCCGCCGAGCGGCTAGAGCTGGTGAACAACGGCGTCGACCGGCAGTTCTTCGCGCCGCGCGCGGAGAGCTACGACATCGACCGGCTGGTGTTCGTGGGCAACCTGTCGAGCTTCGCCAACACCGACGCCGCCGAGCACATGCTGCGCGACATCTTCCCCCGGGTGCGCGCGCTCCACGGCAAGGCCACGCTGTACGTGGTGGGCGTCAGCCCGCCGGCCTCGGTGCGCGCCTACGACGGCGTCGACGGAGTCACGGTGACCGGCGCGGTCGACGACGTGCGACCCTACGTGGAGCGGGCGGCCGCGAGTCTCTGCCCCGTGCGCGTGGCGGGCGGCGTGCAGAACAAGATCCTCGAGTCACTGGCGCTGGGCGTACCCGTGGTCACGAGCCCCGAAGGCTTCGAGGGCCTGGGCGCGCGCGGCGAGGAGGACGGGGTGTGCGTGGCAGCGAGCCCGGACGAGTTCGCGCGGCAGGCGCTCGCGCTGATGCGCGACGGCGCGCGGCGCAGCGAGCTCGGCCGGCGCGGCACGCGCTTCGTGGCGCAGCACTACGATTGGGAGCGGCAGACGGCGGTGCTCGAGCGGCTCTTGTTTCCCTAGCCGAGCAGCGCCTCGAGCTCCGACAGGTCGGCGATCACGTGCGCGGGGCGCGGGCCTGCGTGCGCCGCCAGGTCGGCGGCCGGGTCCGGCACGCGCCGCGTGAGCCAGACCGTGCGCATGCCCAGCGCCGCGGCGCCGGCGACGTCGGCGTCGAGCCGGTCGCCCACGTGCAGCGTCTCCTCGGGCGCGCTGCCCAGTGACTCGAGCGCGGCGCGGAAGATCTCGGGCCGCGGCTTGCGGATGCGCAGGTCCATGGAGATCACCACCGCGTCGAAGTGCTCGAGCAAGCCGGCCTCGGCCAGCACGGCCCGGCCGGTGTCGGTGTGACTGAAGTTCGAGCACACCGCCAGCCGGCTGCGCCGGTGCAGGCGCGCGATCAGCTCCGCGTGGTGCGGCTGGAACGACACGTGCTTGCGCAGCTCTGCCATGTGAGTCTCGGTGAGCGCGTGCGCCATGGGGTCGCCGCCGCGGCCCAGCCGCCGCGCCAGCTCGCCGAAGCGCTCCAGCGTGGGCACCTCCACGTGCTGCTTCTGCAGCCGGTCGCGGAGCTCGCGGTCCACGCGGCCCAGCTCGGCCGCGAATGACTCGAAATCGAGCCCGTGCCAGTGCACACTCGCCGCATGCAGGAGCCCGTAGGTCGACGGAATGCGCCGCCCGCCGATCTCGACCAGGGGCAGGCGGTCCATGTGGATGTCGACCAGCGTGTCGAACAGGTCGAGAGAGACGGCGCGCACCCGCACGCGCGCGAGCATACGCGCGTGCGTTGGATCGTGCAGGGCGAGAACCTCGACGCGCTGCGCGCGCTGCCCGACGGCCGCGTCGCGCTGTGCTACGTGGACCCGCCCTTCAACACCGGCCGCAGGCAGAGACACACGCGCCTGCGCACGCGCCGCGTCGCCTCGGGCGGCGACCGCACGGGCTTCGCCGGCCGGCGCTACGCGAGCGAGGTGGTCAGTGTCTCGGAGTTCGACGACCGGTTCACGGACCTGCCGGAGTATCTCGAGCCGCGCCTGCGCGAAGCCCGGCGCGTGCTGCGCCCCGACGGCTCGCTGTTCGTGCACCTGGACCCGCGCGAGTCGCACTACGTGAAGCTGCTGCTCGACCGCATCTTCGGCCGCGCGTCCTTCGTGAACGAGATCGTCTGGGCCTACGACTACGGCGCGCGCACGCGCAAGCGCTGGCCCGCCAAACACGACGTGATCCTGTGGTACGCCAAGGACCCCGCCAGTTACTGCTTCGACTACGCGGCGATCGACCGCATCCCCTACGCCGCGCCCGGCCTGGTCGGGCCCGAGAAGGCGGCGCGCGGCAAGACCCCGACCGACGTCTGGTGGCAGACCATCGTGCCCACGAACGGCGCCGAGCGCACGGGCTACGCCACGCAGAAGCCGCTCGCGATCCTGTCGCGCATCGTGGCCGTGCACTCGCGGCCGGGCGACCTGGTGCTCGATTTCTTCGCGGGCAGCGGCACCACGGGCGAGGCGGCGGCGCGGCTCGGGCGCGACTTCATCCTGGTCGATCGCAGCCCGGAGGCCGTGCGCGTGATGCAGAAGCGCCTGGCGTTCGCGCAGCCGAAAACCCTGACGTCACGTCAGTTTGAAGGCCTGTAGAGGCGAGTGTTAGCCTCCGCGAGGTGACTGCCCCCCCGCTCGCCGAGCTCGTGGAACGCATCCGCAAGGCGGTCGACGGCGAGCCGCTGGAGCGCGCCGCCGCGATCGCGGCGATGGAGCGCGTCGAGCGCGCGCCCGAGACCATCCTCGAGCCACTGCTCGAGGCCGCGCAGGAGTCGGGCATCCGCGGCCACGGGCGCGTGGTCTCGGTCTCGCGGAACGTGTTCATCCCGCTCACAAATCTGTGCCGCGATCGCTGCGCGTACTGCACCTTCGCGGTCGAGCCCGATTCGCCGCGCGCGAAGACTTGGCTGTTGCGCGAGGTGCGTGACACGTCGCGCCGCGCATACGCCAACGGCTGTCTCGAGGCGTTGTTCTGCCTGGGCGACAAGCCCGAGGTCGCCTACCGCGGCTACCGCGCGTGGCTGCACGAGCGCGGCTACGCGCGCACCACCGAGTATCTCGCCGATGCCTGCCGCGAGTCACTCGCCGAGGGACTGTTTCCGCACTCGAACGCCGGCATCCTGTCCAGCGAGGAGCTGGCGGCGCTGCGGCCGTTGAACCCCAGCATGGGCCTCATGCTCGAGAGCACCTCGCCGCGCCTGCGCGAGCGCGGCCAGGCGCACTTCCACGCGCCCGACAAGGAGCCCTCCGCGCGCCTGCGCATGACGCGCGAAGCGGGCGAGCAGAAGATCCCGTTCACGAGCGGGATCCTGGTCGGCATCGGCGAGAACGCCGAAGAGCGCGTCGACACACTGCTCGCGATCCGCGACCTGCACGCCGCGGGCGGTCATATCCAGGAAGTGATCGTGCAGAACTTCCATCCCAAGCCCGGCACGGGCATGTCGCAGCTGCCCGCGCCGAGCGACGCGCTGATGGCCGGCACGACCGCGCTTGCCCGGCTCGTGCTCGGGCCCGACATGAACCTGCAGGCCCCGCCGAACCTGTCGCCCAGCGCGCTCGAGCTCTTGCTGCGCGCGGGCATCAACGACTGGGGCGGCGTCTCGCCGCTCACCATCGACTTCATCAATCCCGAGATGCCGTGGCCCGAGCTCGACGAGCTGCGCACGCGCACCGAAGCCGCGGGCTACGCGCTGCGCGACCGGCTGTGCGTGTACCCCGAGTACGTCGCCGAGCGCCCCGACTTCTTCGAACCCGAGATGCTGCGCCGCCTGCGCGCAGTCACCGACGACGGTGGCTGGCCGGCGGTGCGCAAGCCAGGAGCCGCCGATGTCCGCCCCCCTGTCTGACTCGATCCTCCGTGGAACCAGCGCGCCGGTGCGCGCCGTGCTCGAGCGCGCGCTGGAGGGCCGCGAGCTGTCGCGCGCCGATGCCGAGACCCTGCTCGGCGCGCTCGGCCGCGACCTGCAGGCGCTGTGCTCCGTGGCCGACGCGGCGCGCTTCGACGACGTGGGTGACGAGATCTCCTACGTGGTCTGCCGCAACATCAACTTCACCAACATCTGCTACGTGGGCTGCAGCTTCTGCGGCTTCGCGAGACACAAGCACGAAGAGGACGCCTACGACCGCGGCCTGGACGACATCCTGGCGCGCTGTCACGAGGCGGTGAGCCGCGGCGCGTCCGAGGTCTGCATCCAGGGCGGCATCCATCCCAACAAGGACGGCTTCTGGTACCGCGACATCGTGCGCGCGATCAAGGCCGAGCTGCCCGACCTGCACATCCACGCGTTCTCGCCCGAGGAGATCCACTTCGCCTCGCAGCGCGTCGGCGACATGAGCCTGCGCGACTATCTCGTCATGCTGCGCGACGAGGGCCTGGGCACGATCCCGGGCACGGCGGCGGAGATCCTCGACGACGAGGTCCGCAAGATCCTCTCGCCGCGCAAGCTCATGACCGAGCGCTGGAGCGAGATCGTGACCACCGCGCACGAGGTCGGCCTGCGCTCCTCCTCGACGCTCATGTACGGCCACATCGAGTCGGCGCGCCACATCTCGGGTCACCTCGAGAGACTGCGCGACATCCAGAAGCGCACCGGCGGCTTCACCGAGTTCGTGCCGCTGGGCTTCATCCACCACAACACGCGGCTGTTCCGCGAGCAGGGCTCGCGCCACGGCGCGAGCATGCCCGAGGACCTGCGGCTGATCGCGGTGTCTCGCCTGTTCCTGCGGCCGCACATCGTGAACGTGCAGATCTCCTGGGTGAAGATGGGTCTGAAGCTCGGCCAGGTGGCTCTGATGTCGGGCGCGAACGACTTCGGCGGCACGCTCATGGAGGAGTCGATCTCCAAGGCTGCGGGCTCCGAGCACGGTGACCACGTCGAGGTCGAGACCATCGAGCGGCTGATCCGCGAGATCGGCCGCGTGCCCTACGAGCGCACCACCACCTACGGCCGGCGCGAGAAGCAGCTCCAGCCCGCGGCCCTCGAGCTGCCGCAGATCCGCGCGGCCGAACGGCCGGGCTTCGCGCTGCCCAGCGGCTACTAAGGGCGCCCGCGCGACGGGTCGATGAGCCGGTCATGAAACGCATCCTGGTCACGGGCGGCTGCGGCTTCATCGGCTCGCACTTCGTGCGCTTGCTCCTGGCCGAAGAGCCCGACGCGCGCGTGGTGAACCTCGACTGTCTCACCTACGCGGGCAACCTCGCCAACCTGGCCGACGTGGCGGGCTCGCCGAGCTACCGCTTCGTGCGCGGCGACATCCGCGACGAGAAGACCGCGCGCGAGCTCGTGGCCGACGCGGACTGGATCGTGAACTTCGCCGCCGAGACTCACGTCGACCGCTCGACCAAGACCAGGGCGGGCGAGTTCATCGAGACCAACGTGTACGGCGTGTACGTGCTGCTCGAAGCCATGCGCCAGGTGAATCCGCGCGCGCGCTTCCTGCAGGTCTCGACCGACGAGGTCTACGGCGACGTGGAGTTTCCGCACTTCCCGAACGAGTCGGCGCTCTTGCGCCCCTCGAGCCCGTACTCGGCGGCGAAGGCCGGCGGCGACCACATCGCGCTCGCCTTCCACCGCACGCACGAGCTCGACGTGGTGCTGTCGCGCTGCACCAACAACTACGGGCCGTACCAGTACCCCGAGAAGGTGATTCCGGTCTTCATCACCAACGCGCTGGACGACCAGCCGCTGCCGCTCTACGACGGCGGCACGCAGGTGCGCGACTGGCTGCGCGTGGAGGACCACTGCCGGGCGCTGCTCTTGCTGCTGCGCCGGGGCGCCAAGGGCGAGGTCTACAACATCGGCGCGAACCAGGACCCGGAAGTCACCAACCGCGAGCTGACCGCGCTGATCCTGCGCTGCCTTTCGAAGCCCGACTCACTGATCCAGCCGGTGAGCGGGCTGCGCCCGGGTCACGACCAGCGCTACGCGGTCGACACCTCGAAGATCCGCGCGCTCGGCTGGCGCCCGCAGCTCGAGCTGGCCCAAGGCATCGAGAAGACCGCGGCCTGGTACGCGGCGCGGCGCGACTGGTGGGAGCCGATCAAGTCGGGCGAGTACCGCGAGTACTACCAGAAGCACTACGGAGCGGCGGCGAGCCGCTGATGCGAGCGGCCAGCGCCTCGAGCTCGTAGCGCAGCTGCGGCCGCTCGACGATGCGCCGCTCGACCACGTCGATCGCGTACATGACGCTGGTGTGGTCGCGGCCGAACACGCGCCCGATGTCGGCCAGCGACGCCGCCGTGTAGCGCCGCGCGAGATACATGGCGACCTGGCGCGGCCGCACCACCACCCGCTTACGGGAGCGGCTGCGCAGCGCGTCGGCGTCGAGCCCGTAGGCGCGCGTCACCACGGCCGCGATCTCGTCCAGCGAGCGCGGGCGGCCCGGCATGTCGACGGCGTCGAGCGCCTCGGCCACGAGCTCGGGCGTGATCGGCGCGCGCAGGAGCGAGGCGCGCGCCACCACCTGGTTCAAGCCGGCGATCAGGTCGCGCACCGACGGCAGCTCGCGCTCGGCCAGGAGCTCGAGACACTCGTCCGGCACGCGCACGCCGCCGCGTGCGGCGCGCTCGCGCAGGATCGCGCGCCGGGTCTGTGACTCCGGCGGGCCGATGCGCGCGACCAGCCCGGACGCCATGCGCGAGCGCAGCTTGGGGTCGAGCTCGTCGAGCTCCGAGGGCTGGCGGTCCGCGCTCAGCACGACCGTGCGACCGTGACTCGTCAGGTGGTCGAGCGTGTGGAACAGCTCCGCCTGCGTGGCGCGTTTGCCCGCCAGGAACTGCACGTCCTCGAGGATCAGCATGTTGGCCGAGCGGCGATAGCGCTGGCGGATGCGCGGCATCTGCCCCGAGCGCAGCGCGTCGGTCACCTCGCTCGTGAACTCCTCGCTCGAGCGGTACAGCGCCGTGGAGCCCACCGCGCCGTGGATCGCGCGGCACAGGTGTGTCTTGCCCGAGCCCGTGGCGCCGACCAGGAACAGCGGGTTGCAGCGCCCGGCCTCGCCGCGCGCCACCGCGCGCGCCGCCTCCAGCGCGAGCGCGCTGCCCGGCCCCGACACGAAGCGCTCGAACAGGTGCTCCTGCGAGTGACTCCAGTCGAGTGACTCGGGGGCGGCGCTCTCGGCCTCGGGCTCGCGCGGCGCGCTGGCCTCGGGCGCGGGCGCGCGCAGCGCTCCCGGCTCGACCCGGTACTCCACGCCGCGGATCCCGGGAGCGCACTCCTCGATCACGCGCCCGAAGCGGCTGCGCAGCCAGTCGCGCGTGAAGCGGTCCGGGCAGCGCAGCACCAGCGTCTCGTTCTCGAACCGTCCGTCCAGCGTTCGGAACCACGCGTCGTACGCCGAGGCGTCCAGGCGTTCTCCGAGCGCAGAACGGACGGTCTCCCACCCCCCAGTGGTCATTTCCCGCGATTTCCCCCCAACCGGAGCCGATCTCGGACTCGACCCCGCCGCCCTTGCGACGCGCGACTCTCCCACGGGCTTCCCGCGGGCGCAAAGCCGGTTCGCGCGCAGCGCGGCTTTCGCCTCGGGCCTACACGGGCGCGGACCCCCAGGCTTCACGCGGGCAATGCGCGACGGTGGCCAAGTCGCCAGATTCGCATCGCTCTTGGCGGCCGCGGCCGGCGGCGAGACCGCGGGTCCACAGCGCATTGCACAGCGCTTCACACAGCGAAGTGCCACGGAGTGGTGTCGATCGGTCTTCACAAATCGCACGAATTTGCGTCAGATCGCACGATTTCGGCGAATATCAGTTCACGCTTTGCGGACCGTCCGGAAGTCTTGCCTCGGCGACCCGGATGCTCAGCACGCGCGCCAGCAACTCACTCCGGGCCATCGGATCCGAGCTCTCGAGCAGGCTCTGGCGCTCGAGCGACGGGCCGTCGAGGCCGAACGCGATCGCGTTCGCGAGCAGCACCGGGTCGAGCGCGCGCATGCGCTCGCCCAGCGCGTCGGCGCTCTTTGGCGAAGTGAGTCGCACGAGCTCGAGCATGCGCGCTTCGAGCTCCGTGCGCGCCGTCTCCAGCGCGCGCTGCGCCGCGGGCGCGAGCTCGGCGAACGAAGGGTCGGCGAGCAGCTCGGCCTCGACCTCGCGGAAGCCGCCGGGCGCGAGCGGCAGCTCGCGCGCGATGCGGAAGCGCCGCTCACCGTGCAGCAGTAAGTGGAAGCGGCCGTCCGGCAGGCGCCGGTGCTCCGCGATGCGGCCCGCGCAGCCGACCGAGAAGACCGGCGCGCGCTCGGCCATCGCGTCGGCCTCGGGCCGCAACAGGATCATGCCGATCACCGGCTGCGACGCCAGCGCCGCCTCCATCATCGCGCGGTAGCGCGGCTCGAAGATGTGCAGCGGGAGATAGGTCCCGGGGAAGAGCACGGCGTTGGGCAGCGGGAAGATCGCGAAGCGCGTCGGGAATCCGGCCTCGGCCATGTCACAAGGCTATACTGCGCGCACCCTCCTCGGGAGCCCGGCTCTTGAGCGACATTCCGCACGAGGCACGCGAGCGCGCGCTCGACCGGCTGCGCAGGCACGCGTCGCTGCTCGCGCACGCGTTCGACCTGCCGCTGCACTCGGTCGAGGCGGAGAGTCCGCGCGTGCGCCGCCGCTACGGCATCTGCTTCGCCGACGGCCGCATCAAGATCCGCTTGCACCAGGTGCGCACGCCCGAGCTGCTCAAGTACTCGGTCATGGTCGACACCCTGTGTCACGAGCTCGCGCACCTGCGGCACCTGAATCACGGGCAGAGGTTCTGGCGGCTCTACCGGCGCATCCTCGCCTACGCGCGGCGCCACGGGATCTACCGGCCGGGGCCCGAGCCGATCGCGGCGCGCGCCACGCCCTTCCAAGGGCTGCCCGCGGCAGTGACTCGCGCGCTGCCACGCGAGCGCGTGCGCGCGCCTGCAGACGGTGCAACCGGTCAGCTCGCGTTGTTCTGAGCCGCACGGCGCGCGGAGCGCGCCGTCCGCTGAACGGGAGGCTCAGACGTCGCGAACCTTGTCGTATTCCTCGAGCGAGTTCGGGCCGGCTTTGATCTCGGTCTCGATGTGCTCGAGCGCGATCGCCTTGTCGAGGATCTGCGTCACGAGCGCACTCACGGTCAGCTCGTCGTACTCGGCGAGCGCGTCCTCAAGGGACGACTCTTCGACCGACAGCTTGATTTGCAGCGTGATGTCGATGGCCATGGGCGCCTTCCGCCTCCGTAGAGCGCTCGCGTGCGCGAACCCCTGAAGCCCCAGGGGATTCTTCGCAGGGGCCGGGACTATAACGAAGGCACTCGCTCCCGCTACGGATTTTTCGCGTTTCAACTCAGAAAATTCGGCGGCCCGATGTCGCGAGAAACCCGCGCTCCCACGCGGAGATGCGCGGCCAGGAGGTCCCAGATGCACGCCCCGAGAGCGCAGGCCACCGCCAGTCCGAACAGCCCGCGCGATGCGGCGTGCAGGCGGGCGAATTGCGCGAGCGCCGGGTCGCCGGGCGGGAGCTGGCCGATGCCGCCGCCCGCAGCCACCCGCAGTGCATGGATCCGCGGCGTGACGGCCAGCCCGCTCGCGAGGTGCGCCGCCACGCCGACCAGTGGCAGCAGCGCGCGCAGCCGGGTCGCGAGCGCGGCATCGCCGCGCCGGCGCGCGTCGAGCCAGCCCAGTACGGCGCACAGCGCGCCGATCGCGGCACCGCTGCGATCGAGCGCCGCGAAGCCCTCGCCCAGCACCGATGCCGCGAGCGCGGTCGGCAGGTGCTCGAACGCGGCCGGCACGAACACCGCGCCGAGCGCTGCGAGCGCGCCGACCCACACGCCGAGCAAGGCGCTGCGCGCGTGCGTCAGCACGCTGTCTCGCGCCGGGTCGAGCGAGTACCCTCTGCGGCCATGACGCGCATTCTGCGACACACTTGTCTCGCCTTGCTGCTCGCCACGGCCTGCGATCGCCGGGTCGAGCCGTATGTCGATCCGAAGGACGAGCCGCCGCCGGTCGAGCATCCGGTGCGCGTCCCCGGGCTCGAGACACCCGCACCGCGCGCGGCCATGCCGCTGGGTCCGCCCGCCGAGGGCCAGCGCACCGGCGTTGCGTCATCGGGCGAGCCGATCCGCGGCACGATCACGCTCGCGGGTGGCGAGGCCAGCGGCTCGGTGCTGTTCCTGATCGCGCGCATCCCAGACACTCCGGGTCCGCCGCTCGCGGTGAAGCGCCTGCCCGTCGGGCCGTTCCCCATGGACTTCGAGATCGGACCCGAGGACGAGATGATCCAAGGCCGGCCCTGGGTCGGGCCGATCGCGCTCACCGCCCGCGTCGACCGCGACGGCGATCCATTGACGCGCGACCCCGACGACTTCTCGGCCGAGCTCGCCTCGCCGGTCGAGCCCGGGGCCACGGGCGTCGAGCTGCGCCTCGCGCGCGGCTCCAGCTAGGACTCACTCCGCCGCGGCCGGGCAATCACTGCGCGCGGCGCAGAGCTCGGCGTAGAGCCAGTACGCGACCAGATAGTCCAGCCCGGTGTACTCCACGTTCGGGTTCGCGCCGTCATCGGTCACTCGGTAGGGGCTCGACTTCCACTCGAACGAGCTCGCGGGCCGGAGCCGCATCGGCACCACGTCGCGCGTCAGATCCTGCCACTTGCGGCCGGGCAGCCAGCGCCGCGGCAGCTGTGCCAGCTCGGGCGGCGGTGCGAGCTTGCGCTTCTCGGTCGGGAAGTCGGCCAGCGTGGCGTGCACGCCGGCCAGGAGCTCGGGCCCGCACGCGCGCGGCTCGAGCTGGCAGAACACCAGTGTGAGATAGGCGTTCCCGTCGGGCCGCACGCGGAGCCAGCTGCGCCACAGGCCGGCGCGCAGGTCGGCGAGCGCCGGGTCGCGGGTCTCGCGCGCCAGGGGCACCAGCACGCGGTAGAGGTCGAACGCCATCAGGTCGTTCGAGTGACCGGTGATCCCGAACAGGCGCAGGTTCGTGAAGAGTGACCGGGCGGGCAGGCGGTAGTGGTCGCGCAGGCGGTCGTGTTCGGCGCGCCAGCGCGGGTCTTCGTCGAGCGCGGCGGCCAGCGAGATCACGGCGTAGGAGGTGAGCTGCGCGATGCCGTTCCAGCCCAGGCCGGAGTGCCACGACAGGTCGCCGTAGGTCGTGGGCTTTCCGTCGGGGTCGGTGAGCTGGTAGCCGTGCGTGACCAAGTGAGTCGCGGCCGCCACGGCGAGCTTTCGCGCGCGCTCGGGGAAGAGCCGCCGGCACAGCCCCACGGCGGGCACGAGGCCGTTGGCGTACTGGTCCTGCGACACGTCTCCGCGCCAGTACCAGCCCGCGTATTCGCCCGTGCCCGGGTGCCACTCGCTCGCCACGCGCTCGGGCGGCGGCCTGCGCCTCACGCTGCGCGCGAGCAGGCCCGGAGTACCGGTCACATTCATCAAGAGCTCGAGGCCGTCGAGCGCCCGCCCGGCCTCGGCCTTCGCGCGGGCGCTCTCGGTGCCCTGGGTCGACTCGGCGCGCGCGCACGCGGCCGCCGCGTACAGGCCGTTGAACGTGGGTCCGTCGGCGGCGACCGGGTAGCTGCCGTCGGCCAGGTCGCGCTGCACCGTGCGCAGGTCGACGTTGTACAGGACCACGCCCTCGCGCGAGAGGTGGCGCGCGTGCAGCGCCTCGCGGAACAGCTCCGCCTTGGTCTCGAGCTCGTCCGCCCGGGCCGCGCCCGCGAAGAGGAGGACGAGCACGACCAGCCCGCGCATGACTCGCCTATCGGCGCATCAGACGGAGAAGCTCGCCGCCGCCGCGCGGGCCGCCGCGAGCGCCGGTGTGACCTCGCCGTACACGCCGCGGTAGGACGGTGGCAGGAGGTCCGCGATCAGGAAGCCGAGCGCGTCGGCAATGACCGGCCGCTTGCCGCCGGCACGCGCGGACAGCTCCGCCGCGGCGATCGGCCGCCCCGCCCGGGCGTTGGCCTGAGCGGGAGTCACTTGCATGCGGTCGAGCGGCACCAGCCGCTCCGTTCCCCACAGACCGATCGGAATGATCGTGGCGCCTTCGGTCTCGAAGTAGCGCGCCGAGGCGGCCAGCACGCGCTGCAGGGCGCCGGTGCGGCTGCGCGTGCCCTCGATGAAGATGTGGACGTGCTCGCCGGCCGCGTGCCGCTCCGCCACCGAGCGCAGTGTCTGCTCCGCCAGGCGCGCGACCTCGCGGCGCGGCATCACCGCCTCCTCCGACGCGATGCTCTGACTCTGCGGAATCTTGATCGTCCCGAAGCACAGACTCGCCAGCCGCCGCGTGGGTGTCTGGAAGACCTTGGGGCCGACCAGCACGGTGAGTCGGTCGGCCACGTCCTGGAAGCCGGCCGAGACGAAGAGCGCGTCGAGAATGTTCGCGTCGACGTACGAAAGGTGATTGGCGACGAAGAACACCGGACCCTTGCGCGCGCGCTCGAGCGACTCGCTCGCCGAAAGACCCGAGCCGGGCAGGAGCACCCGCGCTTGCGCGAGCCGCGACAGCCGGCGCGCGATCGGATCGAACGGATGGAAGCCCCAGTCAGCGCCGGTCCCGACCAATCGTTCCGCGAACTCCGAGAGCTCCGTGTCGGAGAACGCCTCGAGCTCCTTCGCGACCGAGACTTCGAGCGGGTCGCGCTCGCCCGCACCCCAGGCAGAGAGGCCCGCCGCGACCTCCGCGAACAGCGCGGTCCGATCGAGTGCGGAGTGTCTCCGGTTCGCCGCCTCGCCCAACACGCCCGAGCATAGCGCGCGCGGCTCGCGTGATGTCTCGGACCTTCCAATCGTGGCAGCTCTTGTGTCGCCGATCACGACACGGAGTTTGCGTGGACCTTTCGTCCCGCGCAGAGTCCCGCGCGCATGCAGACCCGCCACTCCGCCGAGCGCCAGTACGCCGAGTTCCACGCCCTGTTCGCGGCCGACTTCCGCCTGGATCTGCCGCTGTACCTCGACCTGGCGGCGAAGTACCCGGGTCCGGTCCTCGAGGTCGGCTGCGGCACCGGCCGCGTGCTGGCGAAGCTCGGCGAAGCCGGGCACGAGGCGCTGGGCGTCGACGTGTCGCGGCCCATGCTCGAGGTCGCGCGCCGCAAGCTCGAGCCCTGGCAGGACCGGGTGCGCCTGGCCGACTTCGACTTTCGCAACAGCGCGCTCTTCGAGAAGTTCGACGTCGTCTTCGCCACGCTCTACGCGTTCAATGCGCTGATCGACGTGGAGGAGCAGCGGCTCTTCCTGCGTCACCTGTCGCGCTGCATGAAGGCGCCGGGCGTGATCGCGCTCGACTGCTTCTGTCCGCTGCCCATGATGCGGCCCGAGACGAATGGTCAGTGGCGCGACATCGAGCGCACGGTGAAGGGCCGCGTGCTGCACGTGCGCGACAAGCGCGAGATGCTGACGCCACTGCTCGAGCGCCGCACGCAGGTGTTCACGATCGACGGCGGACCGCCCTGCGAGCACGTGTCGCACCGGCGCTACGTGCCGCCGCAGCAGGCCGAGCAGCTGCTCGCCGAAGCCGGCTTCGAGAGCGTGCGCTACCTGCAGGAGTACGACCTGGCGAACGCCCGCCCGATCGGCGAAGGCGAACGCCCGACCGGCCCGTACCAGCTGGTCGCCGAGCGCTAGCCAACCTTTGTTAACATCCGTCCTCCCATGGGACGGAGCCTGCTCGACAAGGTCTGGGACCTGCACACGGTGCGCGAGCTGCCGGGCGGCCAGACCCAGCTCTTCATCGGGCTGCACCTGATCCACGAGGTGACGAGCCCGCAGGGCTTCCAGATGCTCGACGACGCGGGCCTGCCCGTGCTCGTGCCCTCGCGGACGTTCGCGACCGTCGACCACATCGTGCCGACCGACACGCACGCGCGGCCGCTGCGCGACCGGCAGGCCGAGGAGATGCTGCAGGCGATCGAGTCGAACACGCAGCGCCACGGCATCCCGTTCTTCGACATCGGCTCCGGCAGCCAGGGCATCGTGCACGTGATCGGGCCCGAGCTCGGGCTCACCCAGCCCGGGCTCACGATCGCCTGCGGTGACAGCCACACCTCGACCCACGGCGCGTTCGGCGCGATCGCGTTCGGCATCGGCACGAGCCAGGTGCGCGACGTGCTGGCCTCGCAGTGTCTCGCGCTGGCGCGGCCGAAGGTGCGGCGCATCGAGGTGTCGGGCACGACCGGCTTCGGCGTGTACGCCAAGGACGTGATCCTGCACATCATCCGCCGGCTCGGCGTGAAGGGCGGCGTGGGCTTCGCGTACGAGTATGCGGGCGCGGCCGTCGAGCGCATGTCGATGGAGGAGCGCATGACCCTGTGCAACATGTCGATCGAGGGCGGCGCGCGCGTGGGCTACGTGAACCCCGACGACACCACCTTCGACTTCCTGCGCGGGCGGCGCTTTGCGCCGCAGGGTGCGGCCTTCGAGCGCGCGGTCGGCTGGTGGCGCAGCATGGCGAGTGACTCCGACGCGGCCTTCGACGACTCGGTCGAGCTGCCGGCGAGCGAGATCGCGCCGACGGTGACCTGGGGCACGAACCCGGGTCAGGCCATCGGCGTGACCGAGAACCTGCCCAAGACCTCGGAGCTCGCCGAGGACGACCGCGCGTCGGCCGAGGACGCGTACAAGTTCATGGACCTCGTGCCCGGCCGCCCGATCGCCGGCACGCCGATCCAGGTCGCGTTCATCGGCTCCTGCACCAACGGCCGCATCAGCGACCTGCGCGAGGCCGCGCGCGTGGCGAAGACCGGACGCGTGGCGCCCGGCGTGCGCGCGCTGGTCGTGCCCGGCTCCGAGGCGGTGCGCGTGCAGGCCGAGGCCGAGGGGCTGCACGAGGTGTTCCGCGCCGCGGGCTTCCAGTGGCGCGAGGCCGGCTGCTCGATGTGTCTCGCGATGAACCCCGACAAGCTGATCGGGCGCGAGATGTGCGCCTCGAGCTCGAACCGCAACTTCAAGGGCCGCCAGGGCAGCCCCACCGGGCGCACGCTGTTGATGAGCCCGGCCATGGTCGCCGCTGCGGCGCTGCGCGGGCGCGTGGCCGACGTGCGGGAGCTGCTGTGAGCACCAAGCTCGACGCCGAGCGAGTCACCAAGCGCCGCGGTCGCGGCGTGGTGGTGCGCGGGAACGACATCGACACCGACCAGATCATCCCCGCGCGCTACATGACCTCGATCCGCTTCGCGGGGCTCGAGGAGTTCGTGTTCCGCGACTCGCGCTTCACCTCCGACGGCGTGCCCAAGGGTCACCCGTTCGACGACAAGCGCTTCCGCGGCGCCGAGGTGCTGGTGGTGAACCAGAACTTCGGCTGCGGCAGCTCGCGCGAGCACGCGCCGCAGGCGCTGGCGCGCTGGGGCATCCGCGCCATCGTGGGTGAGTCGTTCGCGGAGATCTTCTTCGGCAACTGCATCGCCCTGGGCATTCCGGCAGTCACCGCGGCGCGCGCCGACGTGGCAAAGCTCATGGACGCGGTCGAGCTCGACCCCTCGCAGGAGATCGTGATCGACCTGGCGGCGCGCAACGTGACCTGGCGCGGCGGCTCGGCGCCGGTGCGCATGCCCGACGGCGCGCGCGGCCAGCTCATGGACGGCAGCTGGGACGCCATGCGCACGCTGCTCGAGGCGCGCGAGCAGGTGCTCGCGAAGGCCTGGTCGCTGCCCTACGTGAAGGGCTTCTGAGCCAGCGCGGCGCGGAAGCGCGCGAGCGCCTGCGCGCGCGCCTCGGCGTGGTCGACGATGCGCGGCGGGTAGCCGCGGGCGAGTGACTCGGCCTGCCACGGCCGGTGCGCGCGAGCGCCGCGCAGCCGGCGCAGCTCGGGCAGCCAGCGCCGGACGTAGCGGCCGTCGGGATCGAAGCGCTCGCCCTGAGTCACCGGGTTGAAGATCCGGAACCAGGGCTGCGCGTCGCTGCCGGTCGAGGCGGCCCACTGCCAGCCGCCGTTGTTGCTGGCCGGGTCGCCGTCGACGAGTGACTGCATGAAGAACGCTTCGCCCCGGCGCCAGTCGATGCCCAGGTCCTTGGTCAGGAAGCTCGCCACGGCCATGCGTGCGCGATTGTGCATCCAGCCCGTCGCAACCAGCTCGCGCATGCCGGCGTCGACGAAGGGATAGCCCGTGCGGCCGGCGCACCAGGCGCGGAGCCCGGCCTCGTCGTCGTTCCACTCGAGCGAGTCGAGCTCGGGCCGCCAGGCGTGAGTCAGCACGCGCGGGTTCTCCGCCAGGACCGCGTGGTAGAACTCGCGCCACACCAGCTCGTCGCGCCACTTCGCCGCGCCGCTGCGCCGGCGGCGGTCGTCCGCGGCGGCGGCGGCGGCGCGCGCCAGACAGGTACGAACGGACACGGTGCCGAAGCGCAGCGCCGCGGAGAGGCGCGAGGTCCCGGCCTCGGCGGGCAGGTCACGGCGCCAGGCGTAGTCGGCGAGCGCGCGCTCGAGGAAGGCGTCGAGCCGGCGCAGCGCGGCGCTCGAGCCGCCGGCCGGAAGCGGCGGGCCGGGCTCGGCCGCAGGCAGCGCGCCGCGAGTCACTCCGTGGATCGGCGGCGGCAGGCGGGGCGCGCGCTGCGCCGGCGCCGGCTCACGCGACCAGCGCTCGAGCCAGGCGCGCCGGTAGGGCGTGTAGACCGAGAACGGCCGGCCGGCGCGCGTGCGCACCTGATCGGACTCGAACACGACCCGGTCCCGGTGGGTCTGGACGCGCACGCCGGCGCGTTCGAGCGCGCGAGTCACCCTTGCGTCGCGCGCCCGCGCGAACGGGCCGTAGTCGCGGTTCCAGGTCACGAGCTCCGCGCGCGCCTCGGCGGCCAGACGCACCAGCTCGGCCGCCGGGTCGCCGCGCCGGACCACCAGCGCCGAGCCGCGCCGCTCGAGCTCCCCCGCGAGCCGGCTCAAGCAATCCAGCAGGAAGCGCACGCGCGGCGCCGCGCACCCGGGCCCGCGCAGCAGGCGGTCGTCGAGCACGAACACGCAGGTGAGTCGCTCGGCGCGCGCCGCCGCGGCGAGGAGCGCCGTGTTGTCCGCGACCCGCAGGTCGCTGCGGAACCAGTGAAGCGCCCGGATGGAGGCGGGGCCGGCTGCCAGGGCCGAAGGCCCGCGCAGTGAGCCGAAGGCGAACGAAGTCATTCAGCCAAGAGCCCCGAGAATCGGCTCGCCGCGTGCCCCCGGCATGGCGAGCAAGAGCTGCGCCGAGGCCGTGCGGCGCTCGAGGAAGCCCGCCTCGCAGTAGCAGAGATAGTACTCCCACATGCGCTGGAACTCGGCCGAGTAGCCCAGGCGCGAGATCGCCGCGCGGTTCTCCAGGAAGCGCGCGCACCAGCTGCGCAGCGTGCGCGCGTAGTGCGGCGTCAGGTCCTCGAAGTGCACCACGCGCAGGTCGCAGGCGCTGGCGAGTGACTGTCCGATCCGGGCCAGCGACGGCAGGCAGCCGCCCGGGAAGATGTAGGCCTTGATGAAGTCCACGCCGCGGCGCGCCGACTCGTACAGCCCGTCGGCGATCAGGATCGCCTGCAGCGCCATCAGCCCGTGCGGCTCGAGCCGCGCCGCGCAGGTGCGGAAGAAGGCGTCGAGATACTGGTGACCCACCGCCTCGATCATCTCGATCGACACCAGCTTGTCGAAGCGGCCGCGCAGCTCGCGGTAGTCCTCGAGCAGCACCTGCACCCGGTCGGCGAGCCCCGCCGCCGCGACGCGCTCGAGCGCCACCTCGCGCTGCGCCGGCGAGAGCGTCGTGGTCGTGACCCGGCAGCCGCGCGTGCGCGCCGCGTGCAGCGCGAAGCCCCCCCAGCCGCTGCCGATCTCGAGCACGCGATCGTTCGGGCCGAGCGCGAGCTTGCGGCAGATGCGCTCGTACTTCGCGAGCGAGGCCTCCTCCAGCGTCGACGACTCGCGCTCGAAGATGCCCGCCGAGTAAGTCATGGTCGGGTCGAGGAACAGCGCGAAGAAGTCGTTCCCGAGGTCGTAGTGCGCGCGGATGTTCCGCCGGCTGCCCGGCCGGTCGTTGCGCCGCAGGCGGTGCAGCACGCGGCGCGCCGCCTCGCCGAGCCGCCCGAGCCCGGCGTCGAAGCCCTGGAGCACCGACTCGTTCTGCAGGATCATGCGCAAGAGACCGGTGAGATCGCTCGTACGCCAGTCACCGCGCACGTACGAGTGACCCCCGCCCACGCTGCCGCCCAGCACGACCGCCGGCCAGAACGCCGCGTCGCGCACCTCGAGCCGGATCGGCTCGGGGAAGTCGGCGCAGGGCGCGCCGAACGCGCGCGCGCCGCGCTCGTCCTCGACGCGCAGCATGCCGCGCTCGAGCTTCTCGAGCGCCCCGAGCAGGGCTCGGCGCGCGAGCCGCTGCAGCGGCCGCGAATGACTCCCGCGGAGGTGTCGCGGCGCAATGCTCGAGGTGCTCATACGGGAGTGTTCGTGACTGGGGCCACGATAGGGGGGCTCCACTCCGTCCGGCCCCCAGTATAGGCCGATTGCGGCGGATTGGGTCAGGCGCGCGGCCGGCGCGGCGGACCCGGCACGAAGGCGTTGGTGCGCGCCGCATACTCGGCCCAGCCCGGCTTGCGCCGCGAAAGTGACCGCTCGAGCAGAGTCACTCCTGACACGCGCCGCAGCAGCACCGTCATGAGCAGCGGTGAGATCACCGTCCACAGGCCGCCCGGCGTGCCCGCGGCGAGGGCGAAGAACCCCCACCAGACCAGGCAGTCGCCGAAGTAGTTGGGGTGGCGGGTGTAGCGCCACAGCCCGGTGTCGAGCACGCGACCGGCGTTCGCCGGGTCGGCGCGGAAGCGGGCCAGCTGCGCGTCGCCGAGCGTCTCGAACGCCATGCCGACCAGCCACAGCGCCACACCCAGCGCGTCCAGCGCGCCGAGTGACTCGGGCGTGCGCGCGGCGCAGGCCACCTGCAGCGGCAGCGAGATCGTCCACATCAGCACGCCCTGCAGGCCGAATACGGTCAAGAGACTCACCCACGGAAAGCGCGCGCCCCAGCGCCGGCGCATGGCCTGGTAGCGATGGTCCTCGGGCTTGCCCTGGTTGCGCCACAAGAGATACACCGCCAGCCGCAGGCCCCAGACCATGGCGAGCACCGTGATCAGCACGCGCCGCGCGGGCACGCCGTCGGCCAGGAACGAGCTCGCCTTTCCGATCGCCGCGAAGCCCAGCCCCCAGACCACGTCGACGATGCTCGCGTCGCGGCGCGAGAGACTCACGAGCCAGGTGCCGAACATGAGCGCCGTCACCCCGAGCGCGTTCGCTGCCAGGAGCTGCCCGATTTCCATCAGCCCGCCTCCGCGCGCGCAGCGTCGACCCAGTCGTCGACCCGCGCCCACTGCTCATCGAGCCAACGCAGCGCGTCGGCGGCCGGAATCACGCTCCGCGGCGTGCGCCACAGCGCGACGCGGATGCGCCTCCCGACGATCCCGCCGCGCAGCACGTCGCGCAGCGTGGCCAGTCCCTCGAGCCCCGTGTGCGCGAACCACAGCGCGTCGGCCGGGGCCGCGGCAGCCAGCAGCGCGAGCGGCCCTGCACTGCGCACCGGCAGCACGTGGCGCAGGCGACTCACTCGCGCGCTCCGCTCGGGAGCCAGCGCCTGCACGCGCTCGAGCGCCCGCGCGAGCTTGTCCGGCGTGAAGCGCGTGCCCTCCGGGTAGATCAGAGCGCCCTCGCGCGGGCCGAGCCCCCGGGCGAGTGACTCGATCGCCGCCAGCTCGCGCTCGGTCTCGCCGCTGCCGCGGCGCACGAAGGCGCACTGGATGCGCTGGCCGACCACGTCGAGGCACGGGTCCGCGAGCAGCTCGCGCTTCAGCACGTAGCGCAGCTGCAGGCGGTGGCGGTCGGCGAGCACGACCTCGGGCAGGAGCGTGTCGAGCAGGCTCGCGTGGCGGATCAGCACGACCACGGGGCCGGGCTCGGCCGCCTCGTCGCCCGCCACCTCGAGCTCGAGCCGGAAGATGCGCGCCGCGGCCCGGAACAGGCTGCACGCCCACCAGCGCTGGAGCGCGGCGTGCGCTTGCCGGTCGCGCGCGCGCCCTGCCACGAACAGCAGCCCCGCCGCGGCCAGGCCGATCATCTCGTAGCTGAGGTAGACGGCCGCGAACAGCAACAGCCGCGCGGCGACGCCCGCGCCCAGCCACACGCCCAGCGCCGCGAACGGCGCGAGCGCGAGCGAGACGAGCCAGGCCGCGACGTATCCGGGGATCGTCCACGCTCGGCGCAACCAGCGTTCTCGCCAGCCCTCTCCCACCAGCCACGATCCTAGTCGATGCGGAATGACGCGGTACACTGCGTTCCCTGTTTCAGGAAAGGGCCCCGTCATGAGCGACCCCAGGCGCGTCGTCGGTGACCTCACGGTCGACGTGAACAACCTGTACCGCGAAGAGAGCTACACCGACCTCAAGGTCGCGTCGCTGCGGCGCCTGGTTCCGATCACCGCGACCGGCGAGCCCGATCCCTCGCGCGAGGCGCGCTGGATCGCCCAGACCCAGCTCATGTCTCAGGTCGGCCCGGTGCCGGTGTCCACGCTGATCGAGGCCAAGACGCTCCAGGAGGCGATCGCGAAGTTCCCCGAGGCGGTGGGCCGCGCCGTCGAGGAGATGATCGAGGAGGCGCGCGAGATCCAGCGCTCCGAGGCCTCGCGCATCGTCGTGCCCGACACGGCCTCGGTGCGGAAGATCATCACCTGAGCGCCATGCGCCGGCTCGCTCGACTCACCGCGTTCGCGCTGGTCTTTTGCCTGTGCGCCTGCCGCGGGCAAAAGGTCCCCTCGGGTGCCGAGCTCGTGTTCGACGTCGACTTCTCGCCCGACGGCCAGAAGATCAACGAGCCGCCCAAGACCGTGGAGCCGGGCAAGACCGAGGTCTGGCCGCAGCACGTGCCGAGCGCGGTGTTCTTCGGCCACCCGATGGTGGTCGAGCGCTTCTGCGGGCTCGAGCACCAGCCGCTGCGACTCACGGCGGCCACGGGCGACAGCAACAGCGAGGGCGTCGTGTTCTCGCTCGACCCGCGCTGGGGTCAGTACCACTTCGAGCTGGACCTGTGCGTGAACCAGCTCGACGTCGCAGACACGCGCAACCACGACGCTCCGGTCGTGGTGTTCCTCGACATGATCAACGCGCACGCGATCGGCCTGGACCCCGCCGGACAGATCGTCGTGACGGTGCCGTCCACGGACCCGAACCATCCCGCTCTGCCGCAGAAGATCGGCAGCTGGCTGCGCAGGAAGCCGGTGCACGTCGCCGTCGACGTCGACTTCGAGCAGAAGACCTGGCGCATCGCGCTCGACGGCAAGACCGCCCTGCCCGACACGCCGATCTCGATCAACGTGCCGGGCTCGATGCGCGTGATGGTGCGCGGCAATTCGACCGCACAGGCTGCGGTCGACAACGTGCTGATCTGGGGCCAGCACGATCGCCTCGCGGGCCAGGAGGACAGCGACGACGTGCCCGAGACCCCCGACGAGCCGGAGACCAAATGACCCGCGAGTCACTGGCGCGTACGGTCGTGGCCACGGCGCTGGCGCTAGCGCTCGGGGGCTGTCTCACCGTGGGCCGCGACTTCCCCGCCGATCAGGTGGGCCAGATCGAGATCGGCCACACCACCCGCGACGAGATCCACCGCATGTTCGGCGAGCCCTGGCGCACCGGCCTGGAGGACGGCCGGCGCACCTGGACCTACGGCCACTACCGCTACAAGCTGTTCGGGACGACGGAGACGCGCGACCTGGTCGTGCGCTTCGACGGCAACGGAGTGGTCGCGTCGTACACCTTCAACTCGGCGCCGCCGCTGGAAGGCAGTCTCTGAGCTAGCTCGCGCCGCCGAGCTTCTCGAGCGCGCGCTCGACCGAGCCCTCGGCCTCCTCGAGCGCCCGGGCCGCCTCGGCCGGGCCGACGCCTGCCAGCTCGCACAGGATGCGCACGCCGCGCTCGTAGAGCTTCGAGTTCACGGCGCGCAGGCCCGTCATCAAGTTCCCGTGCACGCGCCCCAGGCGCACCATCACGGCCGTGGACAGCGTGTGCAGCACCATCTTCTGCGCCAGGCCGCCCTTCAGGCGGGTCGACCCGGCGATCACCTCGGGGCCCACCACGACCACGATCGCGATCTCGGCGGCCTTGGCGAGCGGTGACTCGGGCGCGCAGGTGATGGCGATCGCGCGCGCACCCCGCCGGCGCGCGTGCTCGAGCCCCGCCAGCGCGTACGGTGTTCGCCCGCTGGCCGACAGCGCGACCACGGCGTCGCCCGGGCCCAGCCCGAGCTTGTCGAGCTCGCGCGGCGCGGCAGCGGTGTCGTCTTCGGCGCCTTCTACGGGCCCGAGCAGCGCGGGCGGGCCGCCCGCGATCAACGCCTGCACCCGCTGCGGCTCGAGCCCGAACGTGGGCGGAATCTCGGCCGCGTCCAGCGCCCCCAGCCGCCCGCTCGTGCCCGCGCCCACGTTGAACCAGCGGCCGCCGCCGTCGAGCGCCTCGACCAGCGCCAGACACGCCAGCTCGATCGCGGGGCGCGCCGCGCGCACCGCGGCGCTGACTCCCGCGTCCTCGTCGAGGATGCGCTGCACGAGCTCGCCCACGGGCAGGCGGTCGAGGTCGGCCGTGCGCGGGTTCGGGGCCTCGGTCACCAGCTTCCGGCCGGTCGGTGTTTCGTCGGCCATCTACAATTCCGCCCCGTGACGTTCCGGGCCAGCGACGCGACGCTCGCGCGGCTCGAGTGGCAGAGACTGCTCGAGCTGTGCGCCGGCCAGGCCGCGACCGAGCGCGGCGCGGCCGCGCTGCGCGCGCTCGACTTCCCGGCGACTCACTCTGCGGTGCGCGAGCGGCTGGCGCACACCAGCGAAGCCCGGCGGCTGCTCGACGCCGGGTCCGAGCCGCCGTTCGCGGGCGTGGCCGACCTGCGCGCGCCGCTCTTTGAGCTCTCGCGCGGGCGCGCCTGGAACGCGCGCGAGCTGGCGGCCCTGGGCCAGACGCTGGAGGCTGCGCGCCGCGTGCGGCTGTCCTTCGCGGGCAACCGCGAGCTCGCGCCCGGGCTGGCCGCGCTCGCCGAGACATTGCCCGAGCTGCGCGAGCTCGAGCGCGCGATCGCGGCGGTGGTGACGCCGGCCGGCGAGCTGCGCGACGATGCCAGCCCCGAGCTGCGGCGCGCGCGCCGGCGCATCCGCGAGCTCGAGACCGAGATCGAGCGTCACATGGCGAGACACCTGCGCGATCCCGACGTGCAGACTCACTTGCAGGACTCCTACGCCACGTTTCGCGAGAACCGCCCGGTTCTGCCCATTCGCGCCGAAGCCCGCCAGCGCGTGCGCGGCATCGTGCACGACGTCTCATCGAGCGGGACGACGGTGTTCATTGAGCCCGAGGACGTCGTGGAAGCGGGGAACCGCCTGCGCATCGCGCAGACGGAGCTTACCCGCGAGATCGACCGGCTGCTCGCCGAGCTGTCCGGGCGGGCGCGCGGGCACGCGGGCGAGCTCGAGGCGCAGGGCGAGACGCTCGAGGCGCTGGACTGCGCGCTGGCCCGCGGCCGGCTCTCGCGCCGCGCGGGCCAGCGCGAGCCGCGCATCGCCTCCGACGGCGCGCTCGACCTGCGCGGCCTTCGCCATCCGCTGCTCTTGCTCGAGGCGGGGCTCGCGCCCGAAGACGTGGTGCCGAACGACCTGGCGCTGGTGGACGGCGCGCGCTGTCTGGTGATCTCGGGCCCCAACGCCGGCGGGAAGACGGTGGCGGCGAAGGCGGTGGGGCTCGCGGCGCTGTCGCTGCGCGCCGGGCTCCACGTGTCGTGCGACGAGGGCAGCGCGCTGCCGCTGTGCGAGTCCGTGTTCGCGGAGATCGGCGACGAGCAGGACCTGCGCGCGGGTCTGTCGACGTTCTCGGCGCGCATGGCCAACCTGGCCGAGGTGGTGGCGCAGGCCGACCGCGAGTCACTCGTGATCGCCGACGAGGTCGGCGAGGGCACCGAGCCCGGCGAAGGCGCGGCGCTGGCGCAGGCCATCCTCGAGGCGCTGGTCGCGCGCGGCGCGCTGGTGCTCGCCACGACTCACTTCAACCGGCTGAAGGAGCTGGCCGGCTCGGACCCGCGCTTCGCCAACGCCAGCGCGGAGTTCGACCCCGACACGCTCCTGCCCACGTTCCGCATCCACCTGGGCCAGCCCGGCTCGAGCGGCGCCATGTGGGCGGCGCAGCGCATGGGCCTCGACGAGGCGGTGGTGGAGCGCGCGCGCGAGCTGCTCGACCGCGAGGACTCGCGGCTCGAAGCGCTGACGCGCGGGCTGTCCGAGCTGCGCCAGGAGCTCGAGGCCGAGCGGCGCCTCGCGCTGCGCATGCGCGAGGAGTCCGAGGCCGCGCGCAGCGCCTACGAGACGCGCCTGGCGGCGCTGCGCGGCGCGCGCGAGCAGGCGCTGGCCGCCATGAAGTCCGACCTCGAGGCGGCGTTCTCGCGCGCGCGGGCCGAGATCGCGCACGTGGTGCGCGGGCTGCAGCGCGGCGACTCGGCGCCCGGGCCAGCCGCGAACCGCGCGCAGGCGGAGCTCACGCGCATCCGCGAGCGCACCGCGTCCGCGGAGCGCGCGCAGGCCGAGCCCGAGCCGGCGCCGCGAGTCAGTGCCGCCGCCGTGCCCGAAGCGGCGCTCGTGGTCGGGGCTCGCGTGGAGCTCGCAGGCGTACGCGCGCCGGCGCTGGTGCTCGAGCCGCCCGACAAGCGCGGCCGGATCGCGGTGCGCGTGGGAGCCGTGCGCACCGTGGTCGCGCGCGAGCGAGTCACGCGCGTGCTGGGGCCGGACCCTACCCACGCTCCGCGGGCAACGGGCGGCGGCGTGAGCGTGCGGCGCGAGGTCGCCGACGAGCCGTCGAGCCTGGAGTGCGACCTGCGCGGGCTCCGAGTCGACGAGGCACTCGAGCGCGCCGACGCCGCGCTGCAGCGGCTGCTCGGGCGCGGCGGCGGGCGAGTCACCTTCATCCACGGCCACGGCACGGGCGCGCTGCGCGACGCGATCCGCAGCTGGCTGCGCGGCATTCGCGGGGTCGAGAAGTTCGAGCCCGGCGGCCCGCGCGAGGGCGGGAACGGCGTGACCGTCGCGACTCTGTCTGATTGAGCTTCGTTCGGCTTCGCCTCACTGCGCGTGGCTGCCCTGTGATCGCATGGGCACCCTACCCATGCTCCGGCGCTTGCGGGCCTCGCTCAGGGCGGCCTTCGCTCGGCTGCCAGGAGCTCGCGCGCCGCGCGCAGGCCCGAGGCCAGCTCGCCTTCGAGGTGCGGGCCGCCGCACCAGTCACCGGCGTAGCCCGGGTCGATGCGCGCCAGCGCGCGGTAGTGACCCACGCCGAAGGCGGGCTGCGAGACACGAAAGAGGCGCCAGACGGCGCGTGGGTCGGCGAGCGCGGGCACGGCGCGCGCGCCGGACTCGAGCAGGAAGTGCGCCAGCTCGGCGTCGGGGCGATGGCCGTGGCGCGCGGCGAGATCGGGCCGGGCCACGAGCGCGAGCTGGCGCGGCCCGCGCAGCGAGATCGCCCCCAGCTCGCCGCCCTCGGCCCGAGAGAGCCAGGTCTCGCGCGTCCGGGCGGGCACGTCCTCGGGAGTCACGACCTGGAGCACGAGCGACGACTGACTGCGCAGCGCCGCGAAGCCCGCCTGCGCGGCCGGCGCCAGCGCGCCCGACAGGCGCTCCGCCTCGCCCGCACTCACGGCCAGCAGCACGGCGTCGGCGGCGAGAGCCGTGCCGTCGGCGAGCTTCACGCCGCGGCGGTCGGGCTCGAGCGCGGCCACGCGCGCGCCGGTGCGCAGGTCGGAGAGCCTGGCCGCGAGCGCCTCGACCAGCTGACCCGCGCCCTGGACCGAGTCGAGCGCGAGCTCGCCTGTGGGCTCGAGAAACGAGAACAGGAGCTGGCGGCTGGTCTCGCGGCTCGCCAGCCCGAACACGGCGGCGAACAGCGGCCCCAGCAGCTGGTCGTGCGCGCGCCGCCCGAGATACACCTGGCAGAAGTCGGCCACGCTGCGGTCGTCGAGCCGCGTGTCGCGCCAGGGCAGGTCCGGGTCGAGCCCGCCGCCGAGCCAGGCCGCGAGCAGCGCCAGGCGGCGCAGCCGCCACGGGCCCAGCCAGGACCGCCGCAGCAGGTCGCGCAGGCGCAGCGGCGGCCGGAGCGGCGCCCGCTCCACGAGCCGGAGCAGGTCGAGCTCGTGCACGAGCTCCGTGAAGGCCGGCGCGGGGCGCGGCAGCCAGCCCGGCCAGGGCTCGAGCGCGAGCCCGGCGAGTGACTCGCGCGCGTGCTTCCCGCCCGGGCGCGCGCGCGCTTCGAGCACGGTCGCACGCGCGCCCAGTGACTCGAGCCGGAACGCCGCCGCCAGCCCCGCGAGGCCGGCGCCGACCACGATGACGTGCCGGGGCACCCCGTTCAGGCCGGAGTCAGCGTGACTTCGAGCCCGAGCTCCGCGCCGCGCTCCTCGAGCGCCTTGCCGAGCGTGCGCGGGTCGAGGTGGTCGGGCACCTCGGCCAGCACCGTCATGCGGTACAGGGCCGAGCCCGACGGCGAGGGCACGGAGCGCGACTGCAGGTCGGCGATGTTCACGCGGTGGTCGGCCAGCGTGCGGCAGATGCGCGCCACGATCCCGGCCCGGTCCATGCCCTGCGTCTCGACGCGGAACAGGCGCGTGCCGGGCGCGGGCACGGCCGGTCGCGGCTGCCCTTCGAGCGGGCGGATGAACACCGTGAGCCGGTTCTCCCATTCGAGCCGGCGCGCGCCCGCGGCCAGGCGCTGCTCGAGCTCGGGCGAGCTACCCGAGCACAGGAGGATCGACGCGAACTCGTTGCCGAGCAGCGTCATCCGTGAGTCCTCGAGGTTCGCTTCGCAGTCGTACACGAGCTGTGCGAGGTCCGCGACGATGCCGGGCCGATCGCGACCGACGGCCGAGACGATGAACCACTTCCGCATGCAACCAGTCTAGCCGAACGCGCCGCCCGGGCCGCGACGCGTCACCTCGGGCCGCAATTCGGCGTCATGTTGCGCATGGCCCACAGGATCGATGCGCGTTGGTGTTCGGGATCACGCTCGGTGACTCGGGGGCGTTCCCACGGCAAGTCGCGTGACTCGGCGCGGAGCTGCACGAGAAACGTCGTCTGGCATGTCGATTGCTCGGCAGAGAGCTGCCCGGGGCTCGTTGTCCCGGGCATGGGAGTGCCCGGGCCGGAAACCCCTCCCCTCGCGCAGTGCGAGGTTCCGGTCCGGGCTTTCTGTTTCTGCTGCTCTGCGTCCTAAGTGTCTCGCGCGCTGCTGCCGACCTTCTAGTGAGTGGACCCTCCCGCGACAGACGGCGCGCTGCCTCTGGAGCCGCGCCGCGAAGGCGTGCGCCGCGCGATCGTGCTCTCGGGCGGCGGCGCGCGCGGCGCCTACGAAGCCGGCGTGCTGCGCTTCGTGCTCGGCGACCTGCCGCGCAAGCTCGGCTACTACCCGCGCTTCGACGTCTACTCGGGCACCAGCGTCGGCGCCGTGCACTCGTGCTGGCTGGCCGCGCTGTCCGACGACCCGGCGGCCGGCGTGCGCAGCCTGGTCGACGTGTGGCGCAACATGTCGTTCGCGCGCGTGTACCGCTTCGGCGTGGGCGACGCGTGGAGCTTCTCGAAGTCACTGCTCGGCTCGCTCGTGGGCCGCTCGATCTCGCCGGGCGCGGCGCAGGCGCGCATCCCGGGCCTCTTGAACACCTCGCCGCTCGAGAGACTCGTGGTCGAGGGCATTCCGTGGCGGCGCCTGCGCCGCAACCGCCGCGCGGGCCGCTTCACCGCCGTGTGCGTCAGCGCGACCGAGGTCGCGACCGGGCGCACGGTCGCGTTCATCGACCACCGCGATCGTGAGGTGCCGAGCTGGACCAACGACGTGCTGCACGTGGCGCAGCCCGCGCGCATGGGCCCCGAGCACGCCCTGGCCTCGGCGGCGATCCCGTTGCTGTTCCCCACGGTGCGCATCGGCGACACGTTCTACTGCGACGGCAGCCTGCGGCAGCAGACGCCGCTGGCGCCTGCGCTGCGCCTCGGCTCGAACCGGGTGCTGGTCGTGGGCCTGCGCCACGGGCGGCCGCCGTCGCTCGGCGATCCGCTCGCGGCCGAGCGCCTGGGCCAGATGCAGTCGGCGGGCTTCCTGTTCGGCAAGATCCTCGACGCGCTGCTGATCGACCGGCTCGAGTACGACCTGGGCCAGATGCGCGTGGTGAACCGCATCCTGCGCGCCGGGCTCGAGCTCTACGGCGACGAGTATCTCGAGCGGGTGAACGTGCAGGTGAAGAAAGAGCGCGGCATGGGCTTCCGCGTGGTCGAGGACTGTCTGATCCGCCCGAGCCGCGACATCGGCGTGATCGCCGCGCGCCACGTCGCGCGCGCCAAGGCCAACCCGCAGCGCAGCATCCTGGGCCGCTTCGCCTTCGACGCGCTCACGCGCGGCTCACCCGAGAACGAGGCCGACCTGATGAGCTACCTGTTGTTCGACGGCGAGTACGCCTCGGAGCTGATCGACCTGGGCTACGCCGACGCGCAGGCGATGGAGCTCGAGCTATTGCGCTTCTTCTCCGCTTGACTGCGGCGAGTCACTTCGCGTAGCGGATCTCGAGCGAGGCCGTCTCCTTGCGCCGCTCGAACGCCAGCTCGATCAGCCGGTCGGCCAGCTCGGGCAGCGAGATGCCGCTGGCCTCCCAGAGCTTCGGGTACATGCTGGCGTCGGTGAAGCCGGGCAGCGTGTTCAGCTCGTTCAGCAGGATGCGCCCGGTCTTCTTCTCGAGGAAGAAATCCACGCGCGCCATGCCCCAGCACTTCAGCGCGCGAAAGGCCTCGAGCGCGTAGCGGCGCATGGTCTGGTCCTGCTCGGGCGTGACGTCGGCCGGGATCAGGATCTGCGTGGAGTCACTGGCGTACTTGGCCTCGTAGTCGTAGAACTCCGCGCTGTAGCGCACCTCGCCCAGCTGCGAGGCCTGCGGCGAGTGACCGCCCAGCACCGCGCACTCGATCTCGCGCGCCTCGACGCCGGGCTCGACCAGCACGTCGTGGTCGTATCTCGCGGCCTCCTTGATCGCGTGGTGCAGGTGGGCGCGCGTGCGCACCTTCTGCACGCCGACCGACGAGCCGGTGTTCGTGGGCTTCACGAACAACGGGTAGGCGAAGCGCGCCTCGACGGCCTCCTCGAAGTCGGCGGTCGAGAGCAGCGCCTCGTGGCGCGAGATCTCGTTCGCGGGCACGACCGGGACGCCGGCGTCGCGCAACACCGACTTCGCGAGCGCCTTGTCCATGCACAGCGCGGTGGCGAGCACGCCGCAGCCCACGTACGGGATCTCGGCCAGCTCGAGCATGCCCTGCAGTGAGCCGTCCTCGCCGCCGCGGCCGTGGATGATCGGGAACACCGCGTCGAGCTTCTCGGCGAGCGCCGGTGCCGCGTCGCTGCGGCGCAGGAGCTCGAGGCCGGAGCGCAGACCCGCGAAGGCCGTGCGGCTCTTCGCGTGGCCGATCACCTCGCCGGGCATGAGTCCCGAGCCCGCCTCGGCCACGTGCCAGCTGCCGTCGTGCGCCACGCCGATCAGGACCGGCGCGTAGCGCGCGGGGTCGAGCGCATCGTGGATCGCGCTGGCCGACGCCACGGAGACCTCGTGCTCGGTCGAGCGGCCCCCGAAGACGATCCCGATGCGCCGTTTCGCCATGGCCCGCGAGGATAGCCGCCGCGGGGCCACTGTCATTGACACGCGAACGAGCGCGTTCGTAACCTGCCCGCGTGTCGAACGAGCCAGCGGAAACGCGCGCCAGCGACGACGCCAGCGCCAGGCAAGCGGCGCTCCTGGCGCGACTGTCTCGCTGCGAGTCGCTCGTGGTCGCGTACTCGGGCGGCGTCGACTCCGCGTACCTCGCCTGGGCCGCGCACCAGGCGCTCGGGCCGCGCGCGCTGGCGGTCACCGCGGTGTCTCCGTCGTACCCGCGCAGTCACCGCGAGACCGCGGAGCGCGTCGCGCGCCAGGTCGGGCTGCGCCACGAGTGGATCGACTCACACGAGCACGAGCGCGCGGAGTACGCGCGCAACGCGCCCGACCGCTGCTACTTCTGCAAGACCGAGCTGTTCGACCTCCTGGAAGGCCTGCGGGTCGAGCGCGGCTTCGCGGCCGTGGCCTACGGCATCAACCGCGACGACACCGGCGACTTCCGCCCCGGTCACCGCGCGGCCGAGGAGCACCGGGTGCTCTCGCCGCTCCTGGAAGCGGGCCTGGGCAAGGCCGAGATTCGCGCGCTCTCGGCGGCGGCCGGGCTCGAGACCGCGGAGCTGCCCGCCTCGGCCTGTCTCTCGTCGCGCGTGCCCTACGGCATGGAGGTGACTCCCGAGAAGCTGGCGCAGATCGACCGCGCGGAAGACGCGCTGCGCGCGCTCGGCTACCGCCAGCTGCGCGTGCGCCACCACGGCGACCTGGGGCGCGTGGAGCTGGCGCGCGAGGAGATGCCGCGCGCGCTCGCGCCCGACGCGCTGCGCGCGATCTCGCGCGCGCTGCACGACGCGGGCTTCCGCTGGGTCGCGCTCGACGTCGACGGCTACCGCATGGGCTCCGCGAACGAGATTTTGCAGATCGCGCCGCCCGCGCGATGACGCCGCTCTTCGAGACTCCGGGTGCGCCGGTCGAGCAGGGCCGCGCGCAAGGCGAGTCGCTGGCGAGCGAGATCCGCGCCGCTGCGCTGCGCCTGCGCGGGTCTCTGCCCTGGCTCGCGCGCCGCGCGCTGGTGCGGCGGGTGCGCGGGACCAGCGCGCGCGCGCTCGAGACGCAGCTGCCCTGGCAGCGCGAGCGGATCGAGGGCATGGCGCTGGCCAGCGGCACGCCCGAGTGGCTGCTGCTCCTGGGCGAGGCGCTGACCCGCGTGCAAGGGGCCGCGTTCGTGGCGGCGAGCGCGCCGCTCGGCGCGGCGTTCGAGCTCCCGGCCGGGCTCGAGTCACTCGTAGCTCTGCGCCGCAGCCGCCCCGACGCCGGCGGCTTCGCCAGCGCCGAGCTCGTGCTCGCGCCGCTCGCCGGCTGCCTGTGCGGCGTGAACTCCGAGGGCCTGGCCGCGGTGTGCACGCGCGATCTCTCGCGCGACGAGCTCTCGCTGCGCTTCCTCGCGCAGGAGCTCCTGTTCCGCGCGCGCGACCTCGAGGCCGGGATCGACCACCTGCGCCGGCGTGCGGCCTACGCGGGCGGCACCGGCGAGCTCGTGGTGGCCGACGCAGCCGGGCGCGCGCGCAGCTTGGCGTTCCGCGGCGGGAGACTCGAGCTGCGTCCCGTGCCCGGCGCCGCACGCGCGCTGCGGCCGCAGGTCGAGCTCGACCCCGGCGCGGGCCGACTCACCTGGCTCGGCGTCGACGGCGGCGCCCCGGCCACTCGGCTCGACGCGGCCGCGCGCTAGAATCGCGCCGATGCCGAAGAGCCCGTTCCTCGAGGGGAACTTCGCACCCGTCGAGCACGAGCTCGCGGCCGACGACCTGCCGGTGCGCGGTGAGTTACCGCGCGAGCTCGCCGGCACGTTCGTGCGCAACGGACCCAATCCGCAGTTCCCGCCGCTCGGCGCGTATCACTGGCTCGACGGCGACGGCATGCTGCACGCGGTGCGGCTCGAGAACGGGCGCGCGAGCTACCGCAACCGCGCGGTGCGCACGCGCGCGTACGAGCTCGAGCGGCGGCGCGGGCGCGCGCTCTGGACCGGCGTGCTCGAGCGCCCGCAGTTCGACAACCCCGAGGGCGCGACCAAGAACACCGCGAACCAGGCCCTGGTCCGCCACGCGGGCCGGCTGCTGGCGCTGCACGACCAGGGCGAGCCGTACGAGATCGCGCTGCCCGAGCTCGAGACACTCGGCGTGTACAGCTTCGGGCGCCGGCTGCGCCATCCACTCACTCCGCATCCCAAGCTCGACCCGCGGACCGGCGAGCTGTTCGCCTTCGGCTACAGCCCGGTCGCCAAGCCGCACGCGCAGTACTCGGTGATCGCGGCCGACGGCACGCTCGCGCACACCACCGCGATCGAGCTGCCGATCGGCGTCTGGATGCACGACTTCGCGATCACCGAGCGCTGGGCCGTGTTCATGAATCACCCGTACACGTTCGACGTGCGGCGCTTTCTGCGCGGCGAGCCGATCGCGCGCTTCGAGCCCGAGCGCGGGTCACACCTGGGACTCATGCCGCGGCGCGGCTCCGGCGGCGACCTGCGCTGGTTCCCGATCGCTCCCTGCTTCGCGTACCACGTGGCGAACGCCTGGGAGGAGGGCTCCGAGGTGGTGCTCGACGTGATCCAGCGCGCGGCGTTCGACCTCGCGGCCGAGGTCGAGCCGGGCAACGCGCCGCCGCACCCGACGCGCCTGTGGCGCTGGCGCATCGACCTGCAGCGCGGCTCGGTGCGCGAGCAAGAGCTCGACGACCAGAACGCCGAGCTGCCCAGCGTGAACCCGGCGCGGGTCGGCCGGCGAGCGCGCTACGTGTTCGCCTCGCGCATGCGCAGCGACGTTCGTCTTCCGCTCGCCGAGGGTCTCTTGAAGTACGACCTCGACCGCGGCTGCGCGTCGCAGCTCCACCGCTTCGGCCCGAACCGCAACGGCGGCGAAGGCGTGTTCGTGCCGCGGCCGGGCGGCTCGGACGAGGACGACGGCTGGCTCCTGGCGTTCGTCCACGACGAGTCGGAGGGCCGGAGCGAGCTCCTGGTCGCCGACGCCCGCGACCTGACCGCGCCGCCGATCGCGCGTGTGCTCCTGCCGCAGCGCGTGCCGTACGGCTTCCACGGCCTCTGGGTCCCCGAGGATCGGGTCTGATTCACCACGGACTCAAGCCGCGCGGCGGCGGACCGTTGGGAGAAGCATTACCGTCCTCCCCCCGTCCAAGCCGAGGATCGATGAAACCTTCCTCCGTCTCCTGGAACCTGTCGGACTTCCTGACCCGCTATCGCCCCGCGCTGGTGATCCTCACCGGCGAAGCCCGAGGCCTCGAGTACCGCCTCGACCAGCCCCGCACCGCGCTCGGCCGCGGCCCCGGAGTCGACCTCGCCCTGAACGATGAGTCACTGCGCACCCGGCACGCGCTCGTCGAGTTCAAGAGCGGCGGCTTCGTGCTGCGCCACGCCGACGTGGAAGGCGAGCTGCCCGCCGCGCTCGAGCTGAAGGACGGCGATCGCTTCCACCTGGGCCGGCTCGAGCTGCAGTTCACGCTCGAAGCGCGCGACTAGGCGGAGAGCTCCGCCACTCAGTAGCCTTCGAAGTGCTTCGCGGCCTGGTAGGCGAAGTACACGCTCGCGACGTGGATCGGGAAGCCGGGCACCAGGATCGCCCAGTAGCCGAACATGGTCGCGAGGAACCAGCCCAGCCCGGCGCCGAGGCGGCCCGCGTAGATGTGTCCGAGGCCGGGAACCAGGACGGAGAGCACGGCCGCGAGCCCGGGGCTCGGCACGCGCTCGCTGCGCTCCATGGGATAGTCGTAGCGGTCGTGGGGCATGGTCGAGTCCTCCTCGGGGGCTTTGAGCAAGGGGTATGCCCGGCGCGGCGGCGTGACACGGACGCGCGGCCTACGGCGGTGCAGCGAGGCGGCGACACGCAGGCGCCCGGTTGCAGCCTCGACACCCCCGATGTGACTCTCGGGCGATGCCCGAGCTTCCCGACGTGGAGGTCTACCTCTCGGCGCTGGCGCAGCGTGTGCGCGGCGCGCGGCTCGAAGCCTTGCGCATCGGGCAGCCGTTCCTGCTGCGCACCGTGGACCCCAAGCCGGCAGAGCTCGTGGGGAAGAGCGTGCGCGAGCTGCGGCGCGTGGGAAAGCGCATCGCGCTCGGCTTCGACGACGACTTGTGGCTCGTGATCCACCTGATGATCGCGGGCCGGCTGCACTGGACCCCGCCGGACAAGAAGCCGGCGCGCCGGCCGCTCTTCGAGCTGCGCTTCGCGACCGGCACGCTCACGCTCACCGAGGCCGGCTCGAAGCGCCGCGCCTCGCTGCACGTGCTGCGCGGCCCCGACGCGCTGGCCTCCGTCGATCCGGGCGGCATCGAGCCGCTCGAGACCGACGTCGCCGGCTTCGCGCGCGCGCTGCGCTCGGCGAATCACACGCTCAAGCGCTCGCTCACCGACCCGCGGCTGATCTCGGGCATCGGCAACGCCTACTCCGACGAGATACTCCACCGCGCGAAGCTCTCGCCGATCGCCATGACTTCGAAGCTCGGCGACGCCGAGATCGAGCGCCTGCTCGATGCGACCCGCGCGGTGCTGCGCGAGTGGGTCGAGCGACTGCGCGCGCAGGCCGGCGCGGGGTTCCCCGAGGGCGTGACCGCCTTCCGCCCCGAGATGGCCGTCCACGGCCGCTACCGCAAGCCCTGTCCGGTCTGCGGCTCGCCCGTGCAGCGCATCGTGTACGCCGAGAACGAGACCAACTACTGCGCGACCTGTCAGACGGGCGGGAGACTGCTCGCGGACCGCGCGCTGTCTCGACTGTTGAAGTCGGACTGGCCCCGCACCCTGGAGGAGATGGAGGCGCTCCGCTCGCGGTAAGCTTCCGCCATGCGGGAGCCGGTCGACCGTTTCTCGCGGTGGCTCCCGTGGGCGGCGCTCGGCTTGGTGCTGCTCGTGGTGGTGGCCGTGCGCGTGCGCCTCTTGACCGTCCCGCTCGAGCGGGACGAGGGCGAGTACGCCTACATCGGGAGTCTCTTGCTGCACGGCGTGCCGCCCTGGGCTGAGGCCTGGAACATGAAGTGGCCCGGCGTCTACGCGCTGTACGCGCTCCTGATCGGAGTCGGCGGGCCGAACGTCGCCGCCATCCACGCGGGCCTGCTCGTCGCGAGCGCATGGAGCGCGCTCGCCTGTGCGCTGCTCGCGCGGCGCTGGTTCGGGGATGGCGCCGCCGCCGTGGCCGGAGCGGCCTGCGCAGCGGCGAGTGTCTCGCCCGCGGTGTTCGGGCTGTGGGCTCACGCCGAGCAGTTCGCGGTGGCGGCGGCGCTCGCGGGGCTGCTGCTCGCGCAGCATGCCCGTGGCCGCGGCGGGCTCGCCGGCGCGGGTCTTCTGCTCGGCGCGGCCGTGGTCGTGAAGCAGAACGCGGCGCCGCTCGCGCTGTTCGGCGCGCTCGGAGTAACGCTGACCCACGCGCGCGGCCGGCGCGCCGAGTCACTCGCTCGGCTGGGCGCGTTTGGCGCAGGCATAATCGCAATGCCGGCCGTGACTCTCGCGGGTCTGTGGGCGGCGGGAGTCTTTCCGCGCTTCTGGTTCTGGACGGTGACTTATGCCGCGAGCTACGGCTCGCAGGTGTCGCTCGGGCGTGGTCTGGGCGACCTCGAGCTCGCGCTGCGGCGGCTCTGGCACGACCAGGCGGTGTGGTGGGCCGCCGCGGCATTGGGGCTCGCGGCGCCGCTGTGGAACGCCGAGCTGCGCCGCGGCGTCGGGTTCGGGGCGGCACTGCTCGCGGCGGGACTGGTCGGCGCGAGCCTGGGCTTCTACTTCCGCCCGCAGTATTTCGTGCTGGCGCTGCCGGGCCTCGCGCTCCTGGCCGGCGCCGGCGCGCAGGCGCTGCCTCTGCGCTCGCCGCGCGCGCACGGCTGGGCGTGCGCGGGGCTGGCCGCGGCCGGGCTCGTGACACCGATCGGTGTACGGTCCGACGTGCTCGTGCGCGCCACGCCCGACCAGGCCTCGCGCGCGGTGTACGCCCTGAACCCCTTCCCGGAGGCCGTGGTCCTGGGGCGTGAGATCGCCGCCCGCACCCGCCCGGGCGACCGGATCGCCGTGCTCGGCTCGGAGCCCGAGATTCCCTTCTACGCCGGCCGGCGCTCCGCCACCGGCTACATCTACGCCTACCCGCTGATGGAGCCGCAGCCCTACGCGCGGGCCATGCAGGAGGAGATGGTCGCGCAGCTGGAGGCGGCGCGGCCCGAGATCCTGGTGTGGGTGAACGTGTCCACCTCCTGGCTCATGCGCGCGGAGTCACCGCACGTGCTGCTCGACTGGGCGGCGTCGGCCGCCCAGAGCGACTACGACGCGGTCGGCGTGGCCGACATCCTGCCCGGCGGCACGCGCTACGTGTTCGGCGAGGCCGCGCGCAGCTACCAGCCGGAGTCGAAGTACTGGGTCTCGGTGCTGCAGCGGAGGCAGCCGTGAGCGGCCCGCTGCCGTGCCACCCGGAGCTCGCGCCGGCGGCGTCCACGGGGCGCTGGCTGGTCTGCCCCGCCTGCCACACGCGCGTGCGGCGCGGCGCCGGCCCGGCCGAGCGCTACGGCGACGACTATCCCGCGGCGCGCGGCCACCACGATCCGGCCGTCGGCCGCTGCAAGGTGCGCACGCTCGAGCGCTGGCTGGGCGCGCTGGGAGTGTCTCCGGCGGGACTCACCGTGTGCGAGGTCGGCTTCGGCGGGGGCGCGTGTCTCGCGGCGCTACAGGCGCGCGGCGCGTTCGTGCTGGGACTCGAGCCGGTGCCCGCCAACCGCGCGCATGCGGAGTCACTCGGCGTGCCGCGCGCGTGCCTGTTCGCTGCCGCGCCCCTACCCGCGCTGCCGCGCCCGCCCGATCTGTGGCTGTTCCAAGACAGCTTCGAGCACGTGCCCGACCCGAACTCCCTGGCCGCGTGGATCGCCCGGCAGTCCGCGCCGTCGGCCGCCGTGCTGATGGTGCTGCCCGATGCCGACTCGTGGAGCCGCCGCTGGATGGGGCCGCTCTGGCTGCACGACGTGCCCGACCACCTCGTGCACTACACGCGCGGCGGCGTGGCGGCGATCTTCGGCCGCGCCGGCTTCCGCATCACCCGCGAGTTCCGACCCGTGAAGCTCGTGTCACTCGCCATGGTCTGGAGTCACTTGCGGCTGCTGGCGGGCGCGCCCGCGCCGGCGCGAGAAAACGCCCGCGACTCTGCGCGGGTCTGGTTCAATCTGGGCGAGATGGGTCTGTGGCTGGAGCGTCATGACGGTCGACGACAAGCAGCGGATTGACCGCTGGCTCGGGGCCTGGCTGCTGGTGCTGCTGCGCCCGCTGGCGCAGCTCACCGGCCGCTTCATGCAGCGCGACCACTCGCCGGCGCCGCAGGGCGAGATCGTGTTCCTGAAGCTCATGGGCGGCGGCAGCCTGCTGATCGCGCTGCCTGCGCTGCTCGGCGTGCGCCGCCGCTACCCCGACCACGCGCTCACGCTGGTGTGCGGGTCACCGGTCGCGCCGTTCGCCGAGCTGTGCGGCGTGTTCGACCGCGTGGAGCGGGTCGAGGACCGGCGCGGGCTGGCGGCGCTGTTGTGGAGCACGGCGCGCGTGCTCGCGCGCCTCGTGCGGCGGCGCGTCGACACGGTGGTCGACCTCGAGGTGTACTCGCAGCTCAGCACGGTGTTCTCGCTGCTCACGCTGGCCCGCAATCGCATCGGCTTCTACGTGGAGAGCACGTACTGGCGGCGCAACGTGCTCACGCATCTGGTGTTCTTCAACCGCGCGCGCGGCGTGTTCCACTTCTACGCGGCGGCGGCCGCGCTGCTGGGCGCGCCGCCGGCCACGCGTGGCGACGTGAGAGCTCACCTGCGCGCGCGCCTGGGCCCGGTGACTCACGCGGGCGAGTACTTCGCGCTGGGCGCCGGCTGCTCGGACTTCGCCTCGGTCCGGCAGCTGCCGGCCGCGGAGTGGCGGGCCTGGGCGCAGGCGCGGCGCGGCGAGCTGGCGGGCCGCCTGTGGCGCTTCCTGGGCGACGCGCGCGACCGCGCCGTGGCCGAGGAGGTCGCGGCTGCGCTGCGCGACGCCCTGGGCGGCGAGCTCCAGCACGAGAACCTGTGCGGCCAGCTCACGCTCGGCGAGTCACTGGGCGTGCTCGCCCACGCCAGCCGCTTCTTCGGCATCGACTCCGCGCTGGTGCACGCGGCACGCGCGCTCGGCGTGCCGAGCGTCTCGTTCTTCGGGCCGACCGACCCCGCCACGTTGCTGGAGCCGATCGAGGGCTACAGCGAGACGGTCCACTACCGGCCGCCGATCTGCTCGCCGTGCCTGCACGTGGCCCAGGTCCCGCCGTGCAAGGGCGAGAACGTGTGCATGCGGCTGTTCACGCTCGACCGCGTGCCCGCCACGCCCTGGTGCGAGGACGCGTCGGGCAGGAGCGTGCTGCCGGCGCGGGGCCCTGCGTGAAGCGCGCGGACGCGGGCTTCTGGATCGGCGCGGGTGCGCTCGCCGCGGGCACGCTGGCGGCGCGCGCGGCGATCTGGCTGCTGCCCGCGACGGGCGGCGACGTCGCGCGCGCGCGCGAGCTCGGCATCGTGTCGGTGTCGATCCTCGCGGGTCACTCGAAGTCCGCAGAGTCACTGGCCTACGCCGTGGGCATGGCCGTGGCGCTCGCGGTGGGCCTGGGCATCTGGGCGGTCTGGGCGCGGCCACGCGAGCCCTGGGTCGCGCTGCCGCGCGGGCCGAAGCTGACCTGGCTCGAGCTGCTCGCGGTGACTGCACTGTTCGCGCTGCTGTTCGCGCGGCCGTGGACCGCGCGCTCGTCCTGGGCCAATCCGTTCATGCTGTTCTCCGAGGAAGGCGAGGCGCTGGCCTGGGTGAACACGGTGCTGCGCGGAGAAGTCCTGTCGCGCGACACCTTCTGTCTCTACGGGCCGCTCGCCACCTGGCCGACGTCGTGGCTGTTCCGCGTGGCCGGTCCCTCGCTGGGCTTGTGGCGGATCTGGGTCTTCGCGCTCGACGCCCTGGCGCTCGTGGCGACTTACTGGCTCGTGCGCGAGCTCCTGCGCACGCGCGCCGGTGCGCTCGCTGCGACGCTGGTCGTGGGGCTCTTGTGTGCGCCCGCGCTCCCGGCCATGAGCTGGTGTCTGGCGCGCGTCGGCCTCGGCCTGGCGGCGCTGGCGGCCCTCACGCGCGGGCGGCCCGGGGTCTCGGGCGCGCTGCTCGCCATCACGCTCGGATTCAGTCAGGAAGTCGGCGTCGCGTGCGCGGCGGGCGCCGGCGCGGCCCTGCTCGCCGCTCGTGAGCCGTGGCGCGTGTGGGCGCGCCTGACCGTGGGCGCGGCTGCGGTGCTGCTCCCGATCGGCGTCTATCTCGGCGCGGTCGGAGCGCTGTCCGCGACCCTCGACAACCTGTTCGTGTTCCCGCGCACGCGCCTGCTCGGCTTCGGCGCCCTGCCGTTCCCCGCGCTCGAGCCCACCGCGGAGTCACTGCGCGCGTGGTTCGCGCCGGCGCTGCTCGTGGTGGCCGGCTTCGTCGCGGGCACGAAGCTCCTGCGGGGAGCGCGCGATCCGCGCACGCGCAGCGAGCTTGCGCTCGCCGTGTTCGGGGCGCTCTTGTTCAGCGGCGCGCTGTCGCGGCCCGACGACACGCATCTCGCCTTCGCCGCGCCGCCCGTGCTGATCCTGCTCGCGGGGCTCTTGGAAGAGGCGGCGCTCGGGCTGACCACGCCCGCGTGGCGAGTCGCCTGCGCCGCGGGCGCGCTCGCGGGCACGCTGGCGCTCGCGCCCTGGACGAGCGTCGCGCTGGCCAACGCGCAGTCACTGTGGCCGGCCACTCCCACGGGCTATCGCGTGCTCGACGTGGCGCGCGGCGGCGGCGCGAGCATGCCGGCGGAGATCGCCCTGCACCTCGAGACCATCACGCACGTCCTGCAGGCGCGGGTGCGCCCCGACGAGCCCTTTCTGGCCTTCCCGAACGAGGCGCTGCTCTACTTCCTGGCCGACCGCCCGCAGCCCACGCGCTTCCCGATGGCCATCCTCGCAGTGACTCGCGAGCAGCGCCAGCAGCTGGTGGCCGATCTGGAGCGCACACGCCCGCACTACGCGGCGGTGTACCGCTACGCCGATCCGGTCGACGCCATCGGCTATCGCAAGGCAATTCCCGAGGTGATGAGCTACCTCGACGCCACCTACGAGTTCGAGGAGAGCTTCGGCGCGTTCGAGCTCTGGCGCCGGAAGGACTGACCGCCCATTCCCCCGTCGAGCCACACCGCCAGCGCGATGCCCGGCAGCGCCGCCACGAAGGCCGCCGCGAAGAACGCCGGCCAGCCGAGCTGCTCCGCCAGCCAGCCCGCACCCGAGGCCAGGAAGTTGCGCGGAACCGCCGTGAGCGAGGTGAACAGCGCGAACTGAGTCGCAGTGAACGACGGGTGACAGAGCGTCGAGAGATAGCCGACGAACGCGGCAGACACGAGCCCGCCGGTGAAGTTCTCGACGAAGATCGTGAGCGTGAGCGCGCGCAGGTCGTGACCCGCATAGGCCTGCACGATGAACGCCAGGTTGCCGAGCGCGTGGACCACGCCCGCAGCCACGAGCGCGCGCGAAACCCCCAGCCGGAACGCGAACGCGCCGCCCGCCGCGATGCCCGCCATCGAGGCGATCACGCCGAACACCTTGGCCACGCTCGCGATCTCGTCGTTCGAGAAGCCCAGGCGCACGTAGAACGGGCTGGCCATGCCGCCCGAGAGCGCGTCGCCCATGCGGTACACCAGCATGAACACGAGCAAGAGCCAGGCACCGGGCCGCGAGAGAAACTCGCGGAACGGCTCGATCACCGCGCTGGCCAGGAACGAGTCACTCCGCCCGCGCAGGTGCTCCGGCTCCGGCGAGACGAGCGCGGTCACGACGCCCACGCCCGCGAGCGCCGCCATCGCGAGATAGCTCAGCGGCCAGCCGTAGTGCTGCGCCAGCGAGAGCGCGAACGCGCCCGAGGCGATCATGCCGAGGCGGTAGCCCCACTGAGTCGCCGCCGCGCCCGCGGACTGCTCCTCCTTCGTGAGCAGCTCGATGCGGTAGGCGTCGATAACGATGTCCTGACTCGCGGACAGGAATGCCACGAGCGCGGCCAGCCCGGCCGTGCGCCACGGCTCGAGCGCGGGATCGGTGTGACCCAGCGCCGCGATCGCGCCCATGAGCCCCAGACCCAGGAGCACCAGCCAGGCGCGCCGCTGCCCCAGGCGCGCGCCGAGCCATGGCACGGCCAGCGCGTCGAGCAGCGGCGACCACAGGAACTTCAGGCTGTACGCGAAGCCGACCAGCGCGAACAGGCCGACGTCCTTTAGTGACACACCCGCCCGCGTGAGCCACACCTGCAAGCTCGCGCCCGTGAGCGCCAGCGGCAGACCGCTGGCGAAGCCCATGGCCAGCACCGTCAGCTGTCGCGGGTTGCGATAGGCGGCGAGCACCTCACGAGGACGCATCTGGCATCCTCATCGGCGCGTTCCTACGACGGATTGACGAGAAAGGTGCCGAGCCGGAAGCCCCGGCTCGACGCCAGCGCCGCCGCGGCGGTCACCGGCTTCTCGAGCTCCGCGAAGCGCCCGCCGTCGACCGCGAAGCGCGCGCACGCCTCGGCGTCGGGGGCGTCGAAGTCCACGCGCTGCGCCTCGCGCACGTCGTCGTGCTCGTAGGTGGCCACGTACCACGCGCGGCCGGGCTCGAGCGGCACGGCCTTCACCACGAGCGCGTCGTGGCGCACGATCGCGAGCCAGCCCACGTCGCCGTCGCGCGGCACGATGCCCGCGATGCGCGGGGTCTGCAGGGCATCCTTCTCGAAGTCGAGCGCGAGCAGCACCGAGGCGAGCGCGTCGCGCGCGGGCACGCCGAGCGCGAGCTTCTCGGCGATCGGATCGGTCTGACTGCCGTTGGTCGCGACGGCGAGCTCGCGCGCGACGCGCACGCAGTTGTAGGCGATGTACGGGTTCTTGTGCAGGTCGCCCTCGTGCCCGGGCCGCGGCACGACCGCGAGCCGGCCCTCGACCTCGACGGCCATCCGATTCGGGAACGAGCGCGACGATACGCGGTACAGAGCCGCGTTCATGCCCGCGCGAGTGCGACCCACGGCGACGATCCGTCCGACGTACATGCGCTAACCTCCGGCGGGGAGCCCGGCGATCATAGCCAGAAACGTCTTGATCGCATGGGCACCTACCCATGCTCCGAGGGTCACATGGCCGCCTATCTCCACGACGCCGTCCTGCTCTATCTCGACAAGCTCGTCGACTGGGACGACTACTACGCGCGCCGCAAAGGGGACGGCGCCGACCTCGGAGCCGAGCGCGGCGCGCTGCGCAGCCTGCTCGAGACCGCCGCCGAGATCTGCACCAAGATCGAGCCCGAGGCGCGCGCCGGCTGGTGGGAGCCCGCGAAGCTCTCAAACGGCGAGGTCGTGCACCCCGAGCACGTGCGCCACGGCTACGAGCTCTTGCGCGAGGCGGGGCTGGTGAGCGTGGGCGTGAGAGAGCGCTTCGGCGGCTTCGAGCTGCCGACCTTGATCGCGAACGTCCTCATCCAGATGGTGGCGCGCGCCGACGCCGCGCTCATGACGGTGATGGGCCTGCAGGCGGGCGTCGCCGAGGACATCCAGCGCTACGCGCCCGACGAGCTCGCCGAGCGCTACCTGCCGCGCTTCGTGTCCGGCGAGGTGCAAGGCGCGATGGACCTGACCGAGCCGCAGGCCGGCTCCGACCTGGGCGGCATCGTGACTCGCGCGTACGAGGAGAACGGCCGCTCGTTCCTCGACGGCCAGAAGATCTTCATCACCAACGGCGGCGCCGAGATCCATCTCGTGCTGGCACGCGACGCCGAGACCTTCGAGCAGTCCAAGGGCACGACCAAGGGTCTCTCGCTCTTCATCTGCCCGCGCACGCTGCCCGACGGCACGAAGAACCGGGTCAGCGTCGAGAGACTCGAGCACAAGCTCGGACTGCACGGGTCTCCGACCGCGGTCATGCGCTTCGAGCGCGCCGAGGCCTGGCGCATCGGCACCCGGGGCGACGGCTTCAAGGCCATGCTCGACCTGATGAACAACGCGCGCCTGGGCGTAGCGGCGCAGGGCATCGGCATCGCCGAAGCCGCGGTCGAGGAGGCCGTGCGCTATTCGCACGAGCGCAAACAGTTCGGCATGCCGATCGGCGACCAGCCGCTGATGAAGAATCTGCTCTCGCGCATGATCGTGTCACTCGAGGGCAGCCGCTCGCTGCTCTACCGCGTGTCGGCGCTGATCGACCACTCCAACGCCCTCCGCTCGAGCCTGCAGCGCGACAAGACGATCTCGGCGTCCGAGCGGGGCGAGCTCGAGCGCGTGATCGAGCGCAACCAGGTGCAGATCCGCCTGTTCACGCCGCTCGCGAAGTTCCTCGCGACCGAGAGCTGCGACGAGATCACGCGCGCCGCGATCCAGGTGCACGGCGGCGTCGGCTTCATGGCGGAGAGCGTCGCGGGCAAGCTCCACCTCGACGGCATCATCACCACGATCTACGAGGGCACGAGCGAGATCCAGGTCAGCTTCGCGCTGAAGGAGATCGGCAAGGGGGCGCTCGCGATCGTGTTCGAGGAGCTGCGCAAGGAGCTCGGCGCGCTCACCCAGCCCGTGCTGAAGTCGTTCGCGGAGCGGGTCGTGGCCGGCATCGAGCGCATCGAGCAGTCGGCGCACGCGCTGCTGAGTGACTTCGGCTACGCGCTGCTCTCGGCGCGCGCGGTCGCCGAGATGGTGATCTCGGTGATCGTGTCCTCGGAGCTGCTCCGTCAGGCCGAGCACGCCCCCGAGCGCACGGAGCTCGCCGCGCGCTGGATCTTCGTGAAGATGCTCGAGCTCGAGAGCCAGGCGCGGCGCGTGATCGACGGCGACGCCGGCCGCATCGAGCGCTGCGAGAAGATCGTCCGGCTCTGGGGCTAGCTCGCGCTTCGAGCCCGGAAGGCCTGCCAGCGCTCCACCCCGAGCTTCGCCACCAACAGCGCCTGCAGCGGGACCATCGGCAGCAGGTAGTGCATCTGCTTGCTCGGCACGAACGACCAGGCGACCAGCAGCGCGACAAGTGAGAGCGCGAGAAAGCGCGCCCGCGGGTCTCTGGCGAAGCCGCGGCTCCGCCACGCCTCCCAGAGCAGCCAGGGCAGCAGGAGACCGGTGGCCGCGCTCTGCAGCGGGAAGCGCGGCCAGTAGTACAGGAATGGCCGCAGGTGAGTCGCGTCGCGCCCGGCGGCATGGACTCCGAGCGGACCGATGAGATACTCGCGGAACATCCCGAGCGCGTCGGGCACGCGCCAGAGCATGAGCGCATACCACGAGAGACTGATCGCCAGCGCCAGGAGCCCCCAGGCCAGCACCGCGGGCCGGAGCGCCAGGCGGAGCGCGCGTTGCAGCGCGAGCCACGCGCCGATCGGCGCAAACACGTCGACGAGGCCCGCGGTCGCCTTGGTGAGAAACGCCAGCCCGACCAGCGCCGCCAGCACGGGCAGGAGGCGGCGGTCGCGCGTGCGCCAGAGTGTCTCGAACGCAGCCAACGCTGCGAAGACCAGGAGCGTCAGCAGCATCTCGGCGTCGCCGACGCGGCCCTGCGCGTAGAGGAGCGCGCTCGCGCCCAGCGCCCCGGTGCTGGCCAGCGCGGCCGGGAAGCCGCCGAGCGAGTGACCCGCTGCGAACACCGCCGCGGCCAGAACGAGCGCGATCACTCCCGACAGCCAGCGCAGCGCGGAGAGCGCGGGCGCGCCGGTCAGCTCCACCGCCGCCGCGCCGGCCCAATAGAAGAGCGGCGGCTTCTGCAGGCGCGGCTGGCCGTCGAGCCGCGGCACCAGCCAGTCGCCGCTCCGCACCATCTCCTGGACCACGCCCAGACAGCGCTCCTCCGACGAGCGCCAGAGCTTGCCCCGCGCCGAGCCCACGAACAGACCGGCGGCGATCGCGCCGAACAGCGCGAGCACGAGCAGGCTGCGGCGCAGAGTCACGCGCGCCTCGCGAGGCGCGCGAGCGAGGAGCCCGCGAGCAGCGCAAAGAACGGCAGCATGGGCAACAGGTAGTGACGCCCCTTCTGCGGGATCAGCGACCACACTGCGAACAGTGAGACGAAGCTCGTCGCCGCGAAGCGCAGCGTGGGAACCCCGCGCCAGAGCTTCGATTGCACGCCGTCCCGGAGCACGAGCGGCAGGAGTAGCACGGCGGGAAGCGCCGCGCCGAGAAAGCGCGGCAGGTACCACCAGACCGGGTGGTAGTGGTCGCTCGCCAGGTCACTGTGGCCCGCGCCCAGCGGAACGAAGAAGAACTCGCGCAGGTGCGGCGCGGCTTCGGGCACGCTGAGCAGAGCCGCCGCGTACCAGGCGAGCGACGCGCATGCGGCCACACCGGCCCAGGCGAGCGCGCGGGGCCGGAGCAGCGCACCGAGCCGGCGCTCGGCCGCGAGCCAGGCCAGCGCCGGCACCGCCACGTCGACCAGCGCGGCGGTCGCCTTGGTGAGGAACGCCGCGGTGAAGAGCGCCGCGAGCACCGGCAGCCAGCGCAGCTCGCGAGTCACCGCGAGTCTCTCGAACGCGGCGAGCGCGGCGGTGGTGAAGAGCACCAGCAGCATGTCGGCCGTGCCCAGCCGGGCCGAGAGCCAGAACTGCGCCATGGCCGCGAGCGCCGCCGCCGCGGCGAGCCCGCTCGCCGGCTCGAGCG